>JALYSW010000402.1 GCA_030854615.1 Gemmatimonadota bacterium | reverse complement strand
CCGAAGGGGTCGAGTGCCGCGCGCGAGACGAGCTCTCCGGTGCGGCGGGTGGCGACGATCATTTTGGAGACGAGGAGCTCGATCTGCGCTTCAGCGATGTCGAGCCATTCGCGAGCGCTAAGCCTTGCCAACCTGCGCAGGAACGCGGGTCGCGCTCGACTGGTCATTCTGCCCCTCCACGCGGACGGCGACGAGCTTGTGCGAGGTAAGATCCGCGAGCAGCTCTTTCACGTCGGTCTCGATGATGGAGCGCTCGACGTCGGTGTATTCGGCGGAAAGCCGAGTACAGAGCTCGTCGAAGGTCGAGCAGACCGGGGGCAGGAGCTCCCAGACGCGCGCGCCGACGCTGTTGAGACCGAAATAGACCTCATTGTCCGTGGAGAACAGAACGGCTCCGTCGGACATGGATTTGAAGAGGACTTTCGGATTGGGAACTGGCAGCATCTACTCCCCTGAAACGGACAGTACGACGACGACCGGCGCGGGCGTAGGCATCGGGGCTAAACGGGAGGGTTTAGACAAGATGCGTAAGGCCACTTCCAGGGGGGCGTAGGCGCACCGAACGTGCCACCCCCCGGGGGAATAATAGTCGGGCGGGGGTAGGGGTGCGGGGGGTGTGGCGGCGGGCTAACGGCATGATGGTTGGGGGAGAGGGCGAAACGGGAGGGAAGGCGTGGAGGGGTGCAACGGGCGATGCGTGGGTGCTACAACCTGGGTCGAGCACATGGCGCCGGCGCAGACGGCCGCGCATCCGAGCGTCGATCATTGCGCCGCCGGGGCAGCGGTGGTGAGGTTGTCGGGAGAGCACGAGGAGCGACGAGCTCTAGGTCATTGGGTGGCCGCCTTTGTAGCGGCCACCTTGCAGCAATTCCCGGCGCACGTGCCCCAGATGATCTCGTCGTGATCCTTCCACTCGAAACGTGCCGCGGGGGCGGGCGGAAGATTATCCATAGTCGCCGTGATCGCCAGCGAATCCTGCAGTGGCGTCGTACGTCCTACCCGCACGAGCGACGCCGACCACTCAAGCGTGGTGGAGTCGTGCCGCACGAAAAGCCAGCTCCTTCCGCCGCGCAGCTTCAGCTTGGGGTACACGATCGCCGTTCCGTGGGTGGAGTCGGACACGTCGATCAACGCTATGGGAAACCATCCGCGACGAAATACGGAGTCCTGAACGTATTCCACGCCCTTTATCATCTTGATCGACGCAAGCACGGGAGAAGGCGTCGTGTCATTCAGCGCGAGAAAGCGCTTGTCGAACGAGCCATGCCGCGTGTCCGGCTGTAGCGCGAGCAGGAAGCTGTCCGCTCCGGCGGCAAACGGGACGTCGTTCGTGCTCCCGGCCGGAATCGGCGCGAGTGAGTTGGCGTATGCGCGCTCGGCATTCTCGCTGGAGTCCCACACGGTCTCCTGCGGGGAACTGAGAGAAACGCCGTAGTAGCGCTTGGGTGGGGGCGATCCTGGTGAACAAGTCCACGCGGCCACCGTGCACATCACGACCAACAGTCGGCATCTAACTTTCCCGCGCTGCCAAATCGTATTCTGCTGCACCTGATCCTCCTTGTTGATGTGCGAATGTCTCATTGTCGCGCGCGCATCCGCGCAACTACCGGCTGCAGGGTCGGATCAGCGTCGCTCCACAGTGCCGTGACAGCCGCGCCCCACTTTCTGGCGGTCACCCGATCACCAACGCCTGCCGCCAGATCGCTCCGCAGTGCCATCACGCGCACGAGAAACGCCGCATTCGGTACGAAATCGAGCAGATGTGGGCCGAGCGCGGGGAGCGCGGTCAACGAGGCATCGAGCAGTCGGATGGCCGCTGCCGAATCGCCGGTGTGCACGAGCAGCCATGCTTCCTGATACGTCAAATAGATCGCGAGATCTCCCGGCCGGTCGAGTTTGCGCGACGGGCTGGTTCTGTTGAGCAGCATTCGAACTGTCGGCGCGTCTGCCCTGCTTGCCGCGCGTTGAATATCCAATAGGTAGTCTCCGGGTCCACCGTCGCGCTGGATCGACAGGTTGGGGACAACTGGGTAGCTCTGCTGGAGAGCAAAGTTTTCGACACCGTCGCGCATTGCTGCGCGATCGCCAACCGACACGTAGCTCCCGAGCGCGCGTTCGAGCCGCTGCGTCGTGGACAAAATGCTGTCCACCGGCGAGCCGAGCGAGACGTAGCCGAGCAGGGCACGTGATGCTTCTGCAACGGGGAGCGGTGGCTGGAGCAGCCGTCCAGTGGTCGTCAGAAAATGCGCTTCGGGGGCAGCGGTTACGAGAAGATCCACGGTTCGCTGCACTCGCCCCGTAAGCGCCGCCAGCGGCTTGAGCTCATCTGCCTCCGCCGGGTTTGCGCCCCGCGCTGCGCCAAGCATCGAGTCCGCGAGCGCGCGCGCGCCCGTGAAGTCCGCGGACACGAGAAGCAGCCTCGTTCGCAACAATCCAAGGCGGCGCCGGACCGCGGCGTCCGTCGCAAGTTCGAGAGCCCGGCCCGTCGCCGACAGCGCGGACGCATCGGGCCCACCCGCGTGGTTGATGCGTCCCTGTATCTCGAGCACCCGGGCAAGCGCTTCGTACGCCAGCGGGCTATTCGGATACTCCCTCACCCACGACGCGACGATCCCTTGCAGCTGCTCGCGGTTGTGTGCGATTGCCCTCGCCGAGCTGACCGGGCGCGGTGCGCGTCCCGTCGCGATGTCGACATAACGATAAGGCACGAACGCCAGCGTGTCGTGCGACAGCGATGGATATGCGACCCACATCGCGGTGTCCGACGATGTCGCCCCGCGCCGGAGCGTTATCTCGGTAAAGAGCAGCGACTCCAACCGCTCCAGTCCGGTGCCGGCGAACGCTTTGTAGGCGGACGGGATGAGGGCAAGCGCCTTGACGTACGCTTGAATCGCGCTCGCGTACCCACTGCGAAAGCGCCATCCCGATGCGCTCGATGACCATGGCACCACCACCGTGTCGCGTGCCCGACAATCGCCCAGGCCATACCACACCGCAAAGCTCAGCGAGTCGCGACTTCCGGCCAGCCGCTGATAGCTCGCACACGCATCGACGAAGCGACCTTCCGCGAGCGCGAAGAGCGCAGTTGCGAGCGCGCTATCCGTTGCCGACAATCGCGACGAGAGGACCGTCGCCTTTCGCGCGCTCGCGAGCCACTGCGCCGCATCGTCACCGCGCCACTCCATGACTTGCGCGAGCCAGTAGTTCGCGTGTGGATACTCCGGGTCGAGTGCGACGGAGCTTTGAAAAAGTGTTTCCGCGCTGTCGAGTTGCCAGGCGGCGAGCGCCTCGTGAGCGCGAAAGTAGGCCGAGAGGGCGGCGAGCGACCGCGTACCGCGCACGCCGTCGCTGCTGGACGGCAAGCGCGTATGACTGGCCGTCAGAACGGGGATGAGCAGCGTGTCGGTCAACTCCTCGAATCGCAGCTCAGCATCCGCGAGGTCTGCGCGCAGAGTGACCGCGTGCTGGCGGATGACTTCCTGCGTTCGGACATCGTAGATGATTCCACGCACCACGACGTTGCCGTGATCCATCCACACCTCTCCCCACGCGAGTCGTCCTGCGTGGAGCGATCTCGCGGCCCGCAGCGCTGCATCGAGAGACAGCGGCCCGCTCCCAGCGCGATCGCGTACGTCGTGCGCGCGCATATCATCCACCAGCGTAATTCCATCCCAGCGCCCGAACGCCTGATAGAGCAGCTGTTGGCAGTTATCGCCGTCGAAAAGGGCGGGCGCGGCACCGCCGCGATGTACGAAGGGCAAAACGACATACGTCTGCGGATCGAGCGGCCCCGGACGCAGGACGAAGGGCAGAGCGGCGCTCGCGGCAAGTCCGATAGCCAGCGCAGCCCATTTCGCGCGCGACGATCCGAGCAAGCGGGTCAACAAATTCGCGACTGGTGGCGGAGCGTTGACGAGCGCCGCCGAGAAATCCGCGACGCTTTGAAAGCGATCGCCCGGTTCGGCAGCCAGCGCGCGTAGCACCGCGTCATCGACAGAAATGGGCACGGCAGGTCGTAGCTGTCTCAGAGGCACGACCGAGGCCGAGTGCCGCTTCGCCAGACGCGCCATGTTCGTCGCGCCATCGAACGGAACATGTCCGGTGAGCATCTCGTAGGTCACGCATCCCAGACTATAGAGATCGCTGCGGCCGTCCACGGGATCGCCGGATGCCTGCTCGGGACTCATGTACGCGAGTGTTCCGATTGCAAAGCCGGCGTCGGTGAGTCTGCGCGCACCCGCACGCTTCACCGCGCGAGCGATGCCGAAGTCTCCGACGAGCGCGTGACCCTGAGAGATAAGGATGTTCTCCGGCTTGACGTCGCGATGGATCACGTCCTGCGCGTGCGCGTGTGCGAGCGCGTCCGCCACTTCTCGCGCGATACGTATCGCGTCGTCGACCGGAAGTTGTTTTTCGCGATCGAGGCGCCCGCGAAGTGATTCGCCGGCAATGAACGGCATCACATAGAAGAGCGCGCCGTCGAATTCACCCGAGTCGTAGAGCGGGAGAATATGCGGATGTTGCAGGCTCGCGAGAAGCGCGATCTCGCTGCGGAAGCGCTCGGTGGCCTCCCGGTCCGCGACCTCTGCATGAATGAACTTGAGCGCGACTTGACGATCGTGCCGGAGATCATGCGCAAGATAGACGGTCGCCATCCCGCCGCGGCCTATCTCGCGATCGATACGATATCGAGCGGCGACGATCGTTGTGTGTGCCACGGGCGCCAAGGAGGCGTCCGTTGAATCGCGGTCCTCGGACATGTGAAACGCCCCGGCGGGAGAAAGGCGTACTCCGCTACTATATCGAGATCCTGACGGGGCGCAAGCGGCCTGATTGGAGGGTAGCGGAAACCCGCGATCACGGAAGCGCATACATCACACTAACAAAGCTTCCACCCTGAGCGCTGACTAGGTAACGGTGGCAGTCGGGGGATTGACGCACCATGCATCGATGATCACAGGGGACTCCGGTGCGCGTCGAATTACCTCAATTCGAGCATTGCTGCCTTTCGGCAGGCGTAGAAGACAGGATATTCGATTTATATCTCCACATTGCCCTGTGGATCGGCGACCAGGGGCGTGGAGACTCAGGGCGCACCCTCAACGGAAGAGTGCGGTATCCAAAGCGTGGCGATCACGTCGACTTCCGCGCACGTGAACCTCAGCTCGGCTGCGCGGCCCGCTCGAACAATTTCCTTCTCGCCTTGCACGTCTCGCACGAGGCGACGTGCGCATCGCGCTCGACATCGGAGACGGCGGGCTCCTTGGATCCCGTCGGCCATGCGGCCTTCATCCAGGCAAACTCCGGCAGCCCACTGTTGCCGACTAGCGCCGCCGTGCGAAGCGCATCGATCGCTCGAGAGACAAGCGGCGGCACGTCCCGCATCACGGGCGTCTCCCCGGCTGCCCATCGCTTCACGTCGCGCATCGAGGCGCCGAGCAAAGACGCAAGGCTATTCACGCTTCCGGCCTTTTCGAGGAGCAGTCGAATGTCTTCAGATCCGAGGGTCGACACTGGCTCGTGACGTCCGCCGATGAGGCGAGCCGATGTCGTTCGCGTGAAAAGCCAGACTGCGAGCGTGCTCGCGACGCAGACGCCTGCGACCCAGTAGCCTGTCTCCTCGGAGAGGCTCAAGTTGATCGTGGCGAAAAAGATCCCGAACCCGAGTGCTCCGGTAACGAGCAGCGGCAGCTGCTGCGCGTAATCGCGTGCGCCGATGGCTCCTCGATTTCTGGCTCTCCGCACGTGAGAACGAGTCCGGCAACGACGATCGCCACGAGAAGGAACGCCTTCCCGATGCTCAGCGTTTCCGGCGACACGTTGCTCTCGTTCATCGACGAGGGCGTCGGATCGAGCCATCCGGGCGCGTGGCGCTCGAAGCGGCATTGGCATCGGGCTTGAACCACGACTGTCCGATCACGATGCCGAAGAGCGCGACCATCGAGAGCCAGAGCACGATGACGCTCGTGACGTGGAAGTCGAACACTTTCTCCTTTCCGGCTTCGTTGCCAAACAGTAATAGCAACGGCGTGAGGTACGCCGCAACGCAGACCATTCCCGCGAGATAGCGGCCGACGACGGGAATGCGCCATAGCGGACGACCGATGAACGAGTATGCGAGTCCACCCGCTGCGCCGGCTCCTGTGGCAACGGCGAGAACGGCGAGCGACGCGCCCAGTCCCCTCCCGCCGTGCAAGATGATGCCAGGGAGGACGAGCAGCACGCGGAAGGCGACGATGGCGAACAGGATCACGGCTCCGACGGCCGGCGGTTGCAGCCAGGCCGGTAGTGCGGTGATGCGTCGAGTGAGCGAGGTAACAACCCTCATGACCTCTCCGCGAGTACGAGACAGGTGTACACCTTCGTCCAGCGAGTGGACGGAGAAGGTGATTCAGCGGAAGACTGAACGGAAGATCACGAGACTGCGCGCAGTCTGTGATGCCGCGAGCGGACTGTGTGGTACGATCGACTAGGAATTCCTGCTCGACTTCCGCCGAAAGGCATGCCCACGACGAGCAAGCCAACGCACGAGCCACTCCGGCATTCCAGCGTCGCGCAGAAATTTCATTTCACGCGTCTCTCTTGCTTCATCGGTGAACACGGCTGGGTCGCGAACGAGATTTCTCTCGGCCTGCTCGATGATCTGCTTCCCGATATCGAGCGGCAATCGGAATCCGAAATTACGCTCTGTTTTGAAGCAGATGCGCTCTTCCCGCACGTGGCGAGCGGCTTCATACCGGAAACCGAGCCGGTAGAGCCTCGCGTGCGTGGCCTCGTGAATAATCGTCGATGCGATTTCAGCGTCGCTGGTGCCGCCTTCCAACATCCATTCTGCGTCGATCGCGCACCATCCGAGGCTTTGGCGGTAGGAGCCGAGCACTCCTGGCAGCAAGGTGATCCAGATCAGGTCGATATCGCGGTGTAGCTGCGCGAGCCGAGCCGGAGCGAACACCGCAATCAGTTCCAGTGCCGCGCCCAGTCTTTCGAATGTACGGCGCGTGTCGTCTGGAATGAGCCATCCAAGGCTGACTGCCGATTTCATCCCCATGGCTTCGTGTTTGGGGGATAGCTTGAGCAGGAGGCGTTGCTGACGCATCCAGCGCACGAGTGCAGGGGATTGGTACGGACCGTGACTCGCGAGCGGCGGACCTTCAGATTCCTCTTTGATCGGCATCATCCTCGGCTGAACTACCGGCCCAACGACATCACGTAAAAACCCCGCCCAGTGCTCAGCACCAGGCGGGGTTCTCTATCCAGCATCTCGCGCCCTTCGCTGCACCTTACCAGCGATAATGCGCAAACGCCTTATTCGCATCCGCCATGCGGTGCGTATCGTCCTTCTTCTTCACACTATTCCCTTCCCCCTTGCTCGCCGCAATCACCTCGGCCGCAAGCTTCTCCGCCATGCTCTTCTCGCTGCGCTCACGCGAATACTGCATGAGCCACCGCATCCCCAACGCCGTCCGACGCTCCGGCCGAACTTCGACAGGCACCTGGTACGTCGCGCCACCAACTCGCCGGCTCTTCACTTCCACCACCGGCTTGATGTTCTGCAGCGCCGCCTTGAACACATTCACGCCCGGCTGACCCGTGCGGGACTCCACGAGATCCATCGCGCCGTAGAAAATTCCCTCGGCCGTGGACTTCTTGCCCTGCAGCATCAGCGTGTTGATGAACTTCGAAACGGTCTGGCTATCGTAGCGGGCGTCGGGGAGAATCGTACGCTTTACCGCTTTAGAGCGACGGCTCACTTCTTCTTACCTCCTGCAGCTCCAGCAGCACCGCCGGCCTTCGGCTTCTTCGTGCCGTACTTGGAGCGACTCTGGTTGCGACCGTTGACGCCCGATGCATCCAGCGTCCCGCGCACAATGTGATAGCGAACGCCCGGCAGATCCTTCACTCGGCCGCCGCGAATGAGCACGATCGAATGCTCCTGCAGGTTATGCCCCTCGCCCGGAATGTACGCCGTCACCTCGAAGCCGTTGGTCAAACGCACACGCGCAACCTTGCGGAGCGCGGAGTTTGGCTTCTTCGGCGTGGTGGTGTACACTCGCGTGCAGACGCCGCGCTTCTGGGGATTCCCCTTGAGCGCCGGAGCCTTCTCCTTCTTTTCAACGTCCTGGCGACTGCGCCGGACGAGTTGGTTGATAGTCGGCATAACCTTAGGTAATACGCGAAGATAGACGAATAGCCCCCAAAATTAGGCGGGCCGTCCGAGAGAGTCAAGTTTGAAACGAGCAGCCCGCACGCCGGCGGCAGTGCCACCAGCGTACGAGCGCCCTAAATCCTTCCTACTCCTCGTCGTTGCCGAACGGCAGCGCGCCGCCAGCGCCGAGCGCACCAACTCCGCCCGTGAGCAGCGCCGCGAACGACGCCTCGGGCAGCGGCTCCACGATCGGCTCCGGTGCCACGGGAATGTCGATCCCCTCGATGTCCACTTCCTGGTACCGATACAACCCGGTACCCGCCGGAATGAGGTGACCGATGATGATGTTCTCCTTCAAGCCAAGCAGATCGTCCTTCGCGCCGCGGATCGCAGCGTCGGTGAGCACGCGCGTCGTCTCCTGGAACGAGGCCGCCGAAATGAACGACTGCGTCGTGAGACTCGCCTTCGTGATGCCGAGCAGCAGCGGCTCGGAAGTGGCCGGACTCTCGTCGCCCTGCTTCGTGCGCTCGTTCGTATCCCGGAACACCGCCTTGTCGACGTGCTCGCCCTCGAGCATCTGGGTCTCCCCAGGCTCGAGCACCCGAACCTTCTGCAACATCTGACGCACGATCACGCCGATGTGCTTGTCGTTGATCTTCACACCCTGCAGGCGATAGACCTCCTGCACTTCGTTCAACAGATATTCCTGCACCGCCCTCGGTCCCTTGATCCGCAGAATGTCGTGCGGATTCACCGGTCCCTCGGACAGACGATCTCCAGCTCGCACGCGGTCACCCTCGTGCACGCGCAGGTGCTTACCAGCAGGCACCTCGTACAGCTGCGCCGGCTGCGTCTCGTCGACCGCAAACACACCGTCGCCAGTCTCCATCAGCGGCTGCACGAAGATCTCGCGCTTGCCGCGCTTGATCTCGCCAAAGCGCACGACGCCGTCGATCTCCGAAATCGTCGCCGGATCCTTCGGCCTGCGCGCCTCGAACAGCTCCGCGACTCGCGGCAGACCGCCCGTGATGTCGCGCGTCTTGTACGCCTCTCGCCCGATCTTCGCCAGAATGGTTCCGGCCGAGATCTTCGCCCCATCCTGCACGATCAGCTGAGCGCCGACCGGCACGACGAAGTCGCGCAGACGCTTCTCCTTCCCGCCCTTCTCCTGCACGATCTCGATGTGCGGGTGGAGCTTCTTCTCACGATCCTCGATCACGACCCGCTGACGCAGACCGGTGAGCTCATCGAGCTCCTCGGAGAGCGACTCTTCCTCGACGAGGTCGACGAAGCGAATCGTACCTTCGACGTCGGCAATGATCGGTGTGGTATATGGATCCCACGAGAACACCACTCCGTCCTTCTTGAGCTCCGCACGATCCTCGACCATCAGGAACGCGCCAAGCGGAACCTGGAAGCGCGAGACGATCGCCGCATTCTCATCGGCACTCGCGCGGATCATGATGTCGCCCTCGTACGAGGTGACGATGCGCTGTCCCTCGGGGTTCGTCACGAACACCAGCCGCTCACCATACTCGATCGTGCCCGCAACCTTCGACTTCCGCGCCGTCTGCTCCGCAATACGCGCCGCGGTGCCGCCGATGTGGAAGGTACGAAGCGTCAGCTGCGTGCCCGGCTCGCCGATCGACTGCGCCGCGATGATACCCACCGCCTCGCCGAGATCGACCATCGCCATCGTCGCGAGATTTCTGCCGTAGCACATCTGGCAGAGACCACGCTTCGCTTCGCACGTGAGCACGGAGCGAATCCGAACCGTCTCGATTCCCGAATCCTCGATCGCACGCGACGTCTCCTCGTCGATCAGCTCGCCCGCCTCGACCAACAGCGTGCGGCGTCCCGACTCGTCGACCTCGTGCGGATCCTCGACGTCTTCCGCGGCCACGTTGCCGACGATGCGCTCCGAAAGAGGCTCGATCACATCTTCCCCTTCCTTCAGCGCGCCGACCTCGAGACCGAGGATCGTACCGCAATCCTCTTCGGTGATCGTCACATCCTGCGCGACGTCCACCAGACGACGCGTGAGGTACCCAGC
>JALYSW010000381.1 GCA_030854615.1 Gemmatimonadota bacterium | reverse complement strand
TCCGACGCGCTCGCGCGCGGAGCACGAATCTCGTGGCGACGCGCGGCACTCCAACGATCTGGCTCGTTGCGCATCTGGACTCGAAGAGCCAGCCGGTCCCGATCGGCGCGCGCGCGATCGGTGTGCTGGCGTCGATCGCGATGTGGATCGCTGCGGCAGTGCTGGCGTTCGTCCAGCTCTACGTGCCCGTCGCGCTCGGGCTCTGGATCGCGATCACGCTGCTTGGGGTGCTCGCGTCGATCCCCGTGTCGCTCAGCATCGTAGGCGCGCGCTCGCCCGGCGCGCTGGACGATGCGTCCGGCGTGGTGACGGTGCTGCGCACCGCGGAATTGCTCGCGCGCGACAAGCCGCTCGGTGTGTTGCTGACGAGCGCCGAGGAACTCGGGCTCGCGGGCGCGCGCGCGTGGGCACGCGAGTTCGAATCGAAGGCGCGCGGGCTCCTCGGCGCCCTCGACAGCGCGACGAAAACCCGCGCGCGGGAAACCGGATCGAGCACGCTCCCGGGCGTGCTGAATATCGACGGGGTCGATGACATCGGCGGGCTCCGATTGATCTACAGCGGCCGTCCCCCTCGCTCGCTGCTCGGCATCTTCGGCGCCGACTGGCCGCGCCCCTCGCGCCTGCTTCCCGGCGTCCTCATGGATGGTGTTGCGCTCGCCGATGCCGGCTGGGAGGTGCTCAACATCTGCAAGGGGAGCTGGCGCACGGTGAGCCGCATCCACACGCCGGGCGACGACCTCGCGACCCTCACTGGAGGCGGGGCCGAGGAGGTAGCGACGATGCTCGCGGGTGCCATCACCGCCAGTCGTCGTTAGCTTTCGGAGCACCTTCCCGCGCCGGCTGCCGTTCGTCCGCGCCTGATCGCCCACGCACTCCGAGCACCATGTTCAGCTCATCGATTCGCACTCTCGTCGTCGTCGGCGCGCAATGGGGCGACGAAGGGAAGGGAAAGCTCGTGGATGTGATCGCCGAGCGCGCCGACTGGGTCGTGCGCTACCAGGGCGGCGCGAATGCCGGCCACACCGTGAAGTTCGGCGATCGCGCGTTCGTTCTTCATCAGATTCCGAGCGGCATTCTCCACCCCGGCGTGCGCTGCGCGATCGGGAACGGCGTCGTGCTCGATCCGGAGACGCTGTTCACCGAGATCGACGAGCTCGTGCGCGACGGCGTCGACGTGGAGGGGCGCCTGTACGTGAGCGACCGCGCGCATCTCGTGCTGCCGTACCACAAGCTCCTCGACGGACAGAGCGCGGCGAGCAAGGCGATCGGCACGACGGGGCGCGGCATCGGTCCCGCGTACGAGGACAAGATCGCGCGCCGCGGCGTGCGCGTGCTCGACCTGCGGCATCCGGAGCGCCTGCGCGCGCAGCTCGAGGCGGGGATCACGCACGCCAACGCGCAGCTCGTGGCCTTCGAATCGGAAAAGCGCGCCACCGTCGACTACACGATCGAGCTGCTCGAGAAGCTGGCGCCACGGCTGCTCGCTCTCGCCGACGATGTCGGCCTCTCCATGCATCGGGCGAGCAAGGCCGGCGCGGCGATTCTGCTCGAAGGGGCGCAGGGCTCGCTGCTCGACGTCGATCACGGCACCTATCCGTACGTCACGTCGAGCAGCACCACGAGCGGAGGCGCGGCCACGGGTACCGGCATGGCGCCCACCGCGCTCGACGCCGTCCTCGGTGTCGTGAAGGCGTACACCACGCGCGTCGGAAACGGACCGCTGCCCACGGAGCTCGAGGAGCCGCTCGCGAGCGAAATCCGCAAGCTCGGCAACGAGTACGGCGCGACGACGGGACGCGCACGCCGCTGCGGATGGTTCGACGCTGTGGTCGTGCGCTACGCGGCGCGCGTGAATGGGCTGACGGGGCTCGCGGTGACGAAGCTCGACGTGCTCGACACGCTCGACAAGGTCGCGATCTGCACGGGCTACAAGGTGGGCGACGAGGTGCACGAAACATTTCCGGGCGATCTCGTTTTACTCGACAAGGCCGTCCCCGTCTACGAGTGGTACGACGGCTGGAAGACGAGTACGGCAGCCGCGCGCACCCTCGGCGATCTTCCCGCTGCCGCGCGGCAGTATCTCGAACGCATCCGCGAGCTCGCGGACACGCCGATCTCCTACGTCAGCGTCGGCACGCATCGCGACCAGATCATCGGCGTCGACGGATGACGCTGACCGTCGAGGAGTCGGTCGATGTCGCCATTGTCGGCGCGGGACCATGCGGGCTCGCGGCCGCGATCTCCGTGCTGCGCGCGGGGATGAGCTGCGTCGTGTTCGACGGCGGCTCGGTGACGAGCACGATCACCGCCTACCCGACGTACGTCAACTTCTTCTCGACCGCGGAAAAGCTCTCGATCGGCGGACTCCCGTTCATCATCGGCGGCGACAAGCCCGGACGTCGCGACGCGCTCGCCTATTATCGATCGGCCGTGAACTATTTCGGGATCCCCGTGCGACAGTACGAGAAGGTCACGGAGATCACGGGAGCCGAGGGCGATTTCGTCGTGCATTCGCTGCGGCGCGGTGGTGACTTCCGCGCGACGCGCGCTCGCTTCGTCGTCATCGCCACCGGCTACTTTGGCTCGCCGAATCGCCTTGGTGTTCCCGGCGAGACGCTTGAGCACGTGCAGCACATCTACAAGGAAGGGCACGAGGCATTCGACCAGGACGCAGTGGTCGTCGGCGGCGGAAACTCCGCGGCGGAGGCGGCGCTCGATCTCTGGCGCGCCGGCGCACGTGTCACGCTCGTGCACTTCGGCCCCGACTTCGACATGAAGATCAAGCCGTGGATCCTTCCCGACGTCCAGAACCGGATGAAGGAGGGGAACATCGCGGTTCGGTGGAACAGCCGAGTGCGCGAGATCTCCACGCACGATGTCACGATCGACACGGAGGGCAAGCTGTCGAAGCTCGCCGCAGATCGCGTCTACGTGATGACCGGCTTTGCACCGAACGTCGATCTGCTGCGCCAGGTGGGCGTCACGATCGATGCGAAGAGCGGCGTCCCCGCGCACGACGTTGCGACTCTCGAGACCGACGTGCCGGGGATCTTCATCGCGGGCGTCGTCGTTGCAGGCTTCGACGCGAACAAGGTATTCATCGAGAACGGCCGCTTCCACGGCGACAAGATCCTCGCGCACATCCTCGGCCGCGCGGCGCCACCGGAGCCCGTGCTGAGCGCGGATCTCGATAGCTGATAGATTATCATCGCGAGGGGCAGTACTCCCCTCGCGGCTGCTTCACGATCCTCAACCCGACTCAACCGATGTCTTCGAGCGCATTCCCTGACGTGATGGAGAAGCTCGTGTCGCTGTGCAAGCGGCGCGGTTTCATCTTCCAGTCCTCCGAGATCTACGGAGGCACGGGATCCGTGTGGGACTACGGTCCGCTCGGCGTCG
>JALYSW010000362.1 GCA_030854615.1 Gemmatimonadota bacterium | reverse complement strand
GCGCCAGCGCTTCGAGCCCTTCGCGGTTGGCAACGGAGATCTGGCGCCGCTCGACGTCGATCAGTCCGCGGTCCTGGAAGTCGCGCATCGCGCGCGAGACGGTCTCTCTGCTCGCGCCGATCATCTGTGCGATCGTCTGGTGGGTGAGGCGCTTCTCGATGACGGTGCCGCCGCTTTCGCCTGCGGCATCGAGCAGCAGTCGCGCGATGCGTCCGTCGACGTCGAGTAGCACGAGTCGACCGATCTGTTCATCGGCGCGACGCAGGCGACGCGACAGCTCCTGCAGGAGCGCCCAGGCGACGGCCGGCGACTCGAGCACGCGTCGGCGGAAGTCATCGCGATGTAGCACGAGCAGCGTCGCATCCTCCATCGCGATCACGTGCGCGGAGCGCGGGCGACTGTCGATGAGCGAGAGCTCGCCGAAGTGATTGCTGACGCCGAGGATGCCGAGGATGACTTCGCGTCCATCTTCGCCGATGAGCACGACCTTCACGCGTCCGGAGCGGACGATGAAGAGCGAGTCGCCTGGATCGTGCTCGAAGAGGATGACGCTCCCCTTGGGGTAGCTCCGCTCCCGCGTCACCTCGGCGAACTTCGCGAGCTCGGCGACGTCGAGGCCGCTGAGGAGGGGTACGGTGGAGAGGAAGTCCGCTGTTTCCACGGGGAGTACCTGGAGGGGAATTACAGCAAGTTGACTGAGGGACTGGTCGGGAAGCTAGGTCGGCGGGGTGGGGGTGTCAAACGAGGTGCGGAGCTTCGCGATCCAGAGTATGGCGGCGCGCGTCCCCCACTCCTTCGCAAGCGAGCCGCGACGCCGAGCATCGGCGCCATCGCTATCTTCAGTGAAGCTCATCTTCGTTCGATCGCAGCGGAACCTCAGGTCGGCACTCATCGATTCGATATGAAGCCTCGGATCATGTACATCGAGTCCAAGGCGACGGGGTTGACTGGCCCGGCGTGAATTGGACGTGTCACGTTCTCGAAGACCGGAAAGACCATTCACTACAACAGCCGCGCGTTTCAAAGCCTCAGAGGTCGCGGTTTCAAATCGAACTATTACGACGTGGCGACCGGCGAGGAATTCTGGATTTCCGGGCCGCACAAGGATGGCAACGATCGCCTGTACGGTGGGAGTGAGGCTGTGGAAATCGACGCCGATGTGCGACTCGAGTATTGGCGGGATGTTCGCGGACTTCCGGGATGCCGAGAGAGAAGTCGCACATGATTGTGTGGGTCGGACTTGCGGAGGTTCGCCAAAGACCGGGCGCGAACGTCCTTCTCGACCGAAATGACGCCTTCGTTTTTGTGCTCGGGTTGGCGCACGATGATGCCGGTTTTCAGACTGTCGTTGAGGATGCATTGGATGAGCTGGGCTTCGACCTTCTACGACTCGAGAATTCAGAGCCGTTTCAACTGCAAATGACCTCCGATCCGGTCCGCGAGGAGTTGATCGCCCTTGCGGCTGAAGTGGCGGCCACCGGTGAGGCAAGGCTCGGAACCTTCCACACGTGGACTACGAACGACTGATAGCCCGCTGAGCACCGGAACAAACCTCCTCAACCGCCCGTTAACCCCTTATCGGGCTGGCTTTTAAGCGCCGATTCCCTATATTTACTGGCTGTCCCCGACCCACCTCAGCGCGCCCGAGGCATCATGAAAGCTGATATCCACCCGACGTACGCGACCGCCACGGTCAAGTGCGCCTGCGGGAATGAATTTACGACCCGCTCCACGCAGTCCGAGATCCGCACGGACATCTGCGGCAACTGCCACCCGTTCTACACGGGCAAGCAGAAGCTCATCGACACCGCCGGTCGCGTCGAGCGCTTCCGCCAGAAGTACGGGAAGCCGGCCTGAGCATCAAGGATCGGCTCGATGAAGCGCTCGCCAGATTCGAGGAGGTAGAAGGCGAGCTTTCGGCCGCTCCGAGCGGGCGGGACCCGTCGCGATTCGCCGAGCTAGGGCGAGAGCACAGGCGATTGGCCCCCGTGAAGGAGTTGGCGACGCAGCTTCGGAAGTACGAGAGCGAGCTCGCGCAAACGCGCGAGCTCGTTCTCGTAGATGACCCGGAGATGGCCGCGGAAGCGCGCGCCGAAGAGGAGTCGCTCACCACGCAAATCGCCGCGCTCGAGACGAAGCTCACACCGCTCCTCCTGCCTCGCGATCCGCTCGACGATCGTCCGGCCATCCTCGAGATCCGCGCAGGCACCGGCGGCGACGAGGCAGCGCTCTTCGCGGCGGATCTCTATCGCATGTACACGCGCTACGCGGAGCATCGCCGCTGGCGCATCCAGACCATCTCGCACTCCGACGGCACGCTTGGCGGCTTGAAGGAAGCGATCTTCAAGGTCGAGGGCGACGGTGCGTTCGGTCGGCTGCGCTGGGAGAGCGGGGTGCATCGTGTGCAGCGCGTGCCCGCGACGGAGAATCAGGGACGCATCCACACGTCGGCGGCGACGGTGGCCGTGCTCCCCGAGGCAGAGGAAGTCGACGTGAAGATCGAGGACAAGGATCTGCGCATCGACGTCTTCCGCTCGTCCGGTCCCGGCGGTCAGAGTGTCAACACCACCGACTCCGCCGTGCGCATCACGCACATCCCCACGGGGATCGTCGTGAGTCAGCAGGATCAGAAGTCGCAGCTGCAGAACAAACTGAAGGGAATGGAGGTGCTGCGCTCGCGCATCCTCGACGCGCGCCTCGCGGAGATCGAGTCTGCGCGCTCGCGCATGCGCAAGACGCAGGTCGGCACCGGCGATCGCTCGGCGAAAATCCGCACGTACAACTTTCCGCAGAATCGCGTCACCGATCACCGCATCGGCTACACGTCGCACGAGCTCGCGCACACGCTCGACGGCGACCTGGACGACATGATGGATGCGCTCGCGATCGCGACGCAGAACGAGATGCTCGATGGCTGACATGACGAACGCGGCGACGCATACGAGCACGGTCGGGATGCTCGTACGCGAGATGGCGGGAGAGCTGCATCGCGTCGGTATCGATGAGGCGCGCCGCGAGGCGAGCGACATCGTCGCTGCCGTGTACGATGTGCCGCGCTTCTGGGCGATCATGCACGAGCTCGACGAGGTCGATGTCATACGCGCGTCCGCATGTCGCGCCGCCGCCCGCATGCGCGCGAGCGGCGCGCCATTCGCGTACGCCGTCGGGCGCTCGGCCTTCCGCCACCTCACGCTCCATGTCGACGAGCGCGTGCTGATTCCGCGACAGGAGACCGAGATGCTCGTCGACGAGGTGCTCGCGCGCGAGGCGACGGGGCTCGCGATCGACATCGGGACCGGCTCCGGCGCGATCGCGCTCTCGCTCGCGAGCGAGGGAAAGTTCGACCGCGTGATCGGCACCGACATCTCGCGCGGCGCGGTCGATGTCGCGCGCGGGAATGCAGAACGGATCGCACGCGAGCTGCACGCGCCGGTGGAGTGGCGCGAGGGGTCGTTGCTCGCGCCAGTGAGGGGGGAACGGGCGCGGGTGCTGGTGTCCAATCCGCCTTACATTTCGTTCGACGAGGCTCCCGCGCTCCCGGATTCCGTGCGCAACTGGGAGCCGCCGCTCGCGCTCTTCTCGGCGCAAGGCGGGATGGCGAGTACGGCGCTCTTGATTCGCGGGGCACCGGATGTGCTTGTAGTTGGGGGACTTTTGGTGATGGAACTCGATTCGCGACGTGCCTCGTTGGCGGCGGAGCTCGCCCTCGCTGACGGCCGGTATCGCGATGTCGCGGTGAGGCTCGACCTCGCCGGACGCGAGCGTTTTCTGATCGCGAGACG
>JALYSW010000355.1 GCA_030854615.1 Gemmatimonadota bacterium | reverse complement strand
GCATCGTTGGTGTCCGCGAGCTCCTGGATGCGCGGACGCGTTGGCGGCGGCGCGACCTTCTGTGCTGCCAGCGATGGGGCAAAAAACAGGGAGAGTGTCAGTAGTGCGGTGGGGGATCGCACGTTCGGCTCCGGCGCGAAGACAAAGACCTCTCTGGCGGACCCTACAAGACGGGCAACAAGATTGATGCGTCAGCTCACAGAAGCAAGTTAGAACGCTCTAATCTTGCTTAACTCCTCAAATGACCGGGCCATTCGACCGATCGACATTCGATCTGGACGGCGGCTGGACCCGACTATACGTTCCATGTGTGTCAGCCCTCTCTGGGTTGACCGCTGCCGCCGCGGGAACGGCGTGGCGGCTCTGCCCCCCGGGTCAATTCCGGGGGGCTTTTTTTACCCGCACGCAAAAGAGGGGCGGCCATCCACTGGCCACCCCTCTCTCATCCCGCTCCGCGAGCGATCAATCGCTACGCAGCTGCTTCGACATCTCCTCGAGCAGGCGTCGTTCATCGTGCGACAGACTCTCGATGCCACGCTCCGAAATCTTGTCGAGCACGAGATTCAACAGCTCGCTCTTCTGCTTGCCGACTTTCCCCGGCAGCGACATCGTCGCGCTCTGGCGCTTCGCCGCCATCGCGTTGCTGCGCGCCACGATCTCGTCGATCTCCGTCGTGCGCTCGCGCGAGCGCGTGTGCGTGCGCGGGATCGCGCGCGGCGGCTCGTCCGGCACGTCCGGTATCTGCGACATCCGCTGGCGCAGCCGGTCGAGACTCGGCACCGACGCCGCGCGCAGATACAGCCAACCGATCGCGAATCCGCCCAGGTGCGCCATGTACGCCGTTCCGTCCGTCGCGTGCAGCGCCATCACGCCGAGAATGAGATTCCACGCCGCGAGGAGTACGACGAACCAGCGCACCTTCATCGCGACGAACAGGAACGGGAAAACGCGTACCTCGTCGTCCGGCCAGCGCATCGCATACGCCAGCATCACACCGAAGATCGCCGCCGACGCGCCGAGCAGCGGCGAGCCGTTGTGCACGATCAGCAGATCCGCGAGCCATCCGCCGAGTCCGCAGAGCAGATAGTAGAAGCTGAAGCTGCGCTGTCCCCATGCCTGCTCGAGGCGCGGACCGAACAGCCACAACGTCCACATGTTGAACGCGAGATGCAGAAGGCCCGCGTGCACGAACATGTAGGTCGCGATCGTCCACGGACGCTGCGTGAGATCGCCGGGGCTCTTGAACGCGAGCGCCGCGACCATGTCCGCCGGACGCACGACCGTGAGCTGCAGGAAGAACACCGCGACGTTGATCGCGATGATCCACTGCACCGCCGGTGTCAGCCGGGGGACGTCGTATTCGTCGGTGGCGGAGCTGTTCATGGAGTATTAGACACGGATGACAAACACCGGGTTCCTACCGGGTTCCGACGGGCCCCGGAATTCGAAACGCGAGCACCACGTCGCGGTGAATCGTCGTCGCCTGCTCGAGCAGCGTTGCGTACCGCCGGTCGAGCGGTGACTTCTCCCCCGCAGGCGCAGGATGGATCACGATCTTCGTCCCCGGCGCGGCGGCGTGTGCCTGCTCGACGAGTCGCAATATCTGCCCGTCACTCGTGCCATCGCGCGGTGCGAGCGTGAGCGCATGCGCGGTGCCCGCCGAAGCCACCGCCGCAAGGGATGCAACGGTTCGTTCCGCACCGGACGGCGCGTCCGGGAACTCCCACAGCACGTGCACCATCGAGACCACGCGCACGACATCCTCCAGCGCTTCCGGTCGCTGCCCGTCCGATTCCAGAATGACGGGGAGCGGGGCGCTCCAGTTTCCGAATACCGCCGCGATGAACGGCGCACACGACAGCGGATCGCGCCCGCTCAGCAGAATCGAGTGCACGAGCGCCTGCGCCGTCGCGCGCTCGAGCTGCTTTGCCAGCATCTCGCTCGAGTAGAGCACGGCGGTTTCCGCCTCGCCCGCGAATCGAACGAACAGCTGTCGCCGCCCGGACCAGATCCCCTGTGATTGAACGCCTGGAGAAAGCCCCGCGATGGGTGCAGTCGGAAGAGTTGAACGCGCCATTACTATCCCCCACCTCGTGTCTTCTTCGCGAGCGCCACGATGCGATCGCAGAACGTGCTGAAGTCGATCCCCTCGGCGGCCGCCGCCTGTGGAATCAGGCTGGTCGCGGTCATTCCGGGAAGGGTGTTCGCCTCGAGACAGAACAGCTCCTCTCCCGCGGTCATACGGAAGTCTATTCGTGCGCAGCCGTCAAGCTTGAGCGCCCGGTAGGCGAGCACGGCGAGCCGCTGCGTCTCGGCCGAGAGTGCCGGCGACAGCTTCGCCGGAAACTCCTCCACCGCCATTCCCGGCGTGTATTTGCACTCGTAGTCGTAGATCTCGTGCTTCGGGATGATCTCCCCTACGGGCATGGCATGGTCGCCCAGCACGCCTACGGTGAGCTCCCGTCCCGCCACGAACCGCTCGACCATCACCTCGACATCATAGAGCGCTGCCTCGGCGATCGCGCCGGTCAGCTGACCAGCCTCCTTCACCACCGAGAGTCCGACCGTCGACCCTTCTTTCGACGGCTTGACCACCACCGGGAATCCGAGCGCCTTCTCGACCTCGTCTGCGGTCAACGACGCCGCCGGCCCCGTCATGATCCAGTCCGCCGTGGGAACCCCTGCGGCTCGAAAGAGCCGCTTCGAGAGATCCTTGTCCATCGCGAGCGCGCTCGCGAGATGGCCACTTCCGGTATACGGCACGCGCGCGAGATCCAGGATCGCCTGAACCGTGCCATCCTCGCCGTCGCCGCCGTGCAGCGCGATGAAGACGACGTCGGCATTCCGCACTGCGGGCATCGCGCCGAGCGTGGTGACGAGCGACCTCTGCGCCATCGCCTGGAGCGCTTCGCGCGTCGGAGGCTCGCGTTTGACGACGCCGGCCGTCCGAAGCGAATCCTCCTCGCTCCGCGGCAGCTCGCCGAGCGCGGGGTCGACGCAGGTCACCGCATGGCCGGTCTGGCGCAGCGCGTGGGCGATCCGCAGCCCCGACGCCAGCGACACGTCGCGTTCCGACGAGGTTCCCCCGAGCAGGATGGTGACATTCATGTGCACAATGTAGTGAAAGCGGCTGACACGCGTAGCCTCCCGCACAGAGGTCCTCGCCGAGTACATTCCGTATCATGCATTTGTCCCTCAAGCTGCTTGCGTGCGCCACGCTGCTGGCAGCCTCAGCGTGCCTCGACCGGGAGCAGGCGCGGAAAGCCATCGAGGCGGTGCAGACCGACGGCGCGAAGCCGGACGTCATGCCCGTGATGCTCAATCGCGACCTCCCCTTTCGCTATCCGCCGGCGCTCTATGCGAAGAAGGTGCAGGGGAACGTGACGCTGCACATCCACATCGACAGCACCGGCATCGTGTGGCCCGAGTCGACGAGTGTGCTGGAGTCGTCTGGCTACGCGGGACTCGACTCATCGGCGGTCGCGGGATCGCGCGAGCTGCGCTTCGAGCCTGCCACGACCAAGGGCCATCCGGTGGGTGTGTCACTCAAGCTTCCGGTGTTCTTCCGTCATCCGAAGGGAAAGCCGCTCGCCGGCGACACCATCCTCCAGCCACTTCGCCCCAAATCCGCGCCATGAACGTCACTCCGCGAAATACCCGTCCATACGAGAACGTCCTCGAGACCATCGGGTGGACGCCACTCATCAGATTGAATCGCATCACGAAGGGCGTCGTGACGCCGGTGTACGCGAAGGCCGAGTTTTTCAATCCGGGCGGCAGCGTGAAGGACCGCATCGGCGGTCCGATCATCGAGCGCGCGGAGAAGTCGGGGGAGCTGAAGCCGGGTGGGACGATCGTCGAAGGCACGAGCGGCAATACCGGCGTCGGGCTCGCGATCGCCGCTGCGCTCAAGGGCTATCGCTGCATCTTCACCATGCCCGACAAGATGTCGCAGGAAAAGGTGCGTCTGCTGAAGGCATTCGGGGCTGAGGTGATCATCACGCCAACCGCCGTGCCGCCCGATCATCCCGACAACTACGTGATGATGGCCACGCGGATCGCGAAGGAGACGCCGAACGCGATCCTCGCGAATCAGTTCTACAATCCGGCGAACCCGGAGGCACACTACGAGACGACGGGACCCGAGCTGTGGGAGCAGAGCGAGGGGAAGATCACGCACTTCGTGGCCGCAGCGGGCACGGGCGGCACGATCAGCGGCGTCGGAAAATATCTGAAGGAGAAGAACCCGAAGATCAAAATCATCGCGGGTGATCCGGTGGGGTCGATTCTGGCCGAGTACTGGAGGAGCAAGGGCACTCGGAAGTCGGAGGGGGCGCCGTACAAGATCGAGGGCATCGGCCAGGACAAGATTCCGGGGACGCTCGACATGTCCGTGATTGATGACTATCGCACGGTCACCGACCGCGAGTCGTTCGCGATGGCGCGCAGGCTCACGCGCGAGGAAGGGTTGTTCGTGGGCGGCTCGAGCGGACTGATCGCGCACGTCGCGATGCAGGTGGCACGCGAGGTGAGCGATGCGAACGCGTACGTCGTGACGTTTCTGTGCGACACGGGGGAGCGGTATCTCTCGAAGCTCTATAGCGACGAATGGATGCGCGAGAATCAGCTGCTCGACTCCGACCGGATGCCGATCGGCCAGCTGATGCAGGGGAAGCAGGATGGAACACCGCGCGTTGTCAGCGTCGCGCCATCTGCAAGCGTGCGCCAGTCACTCGGCCTCATGTCGCTGCACGATGTGTCGCAGCTGCCGGTGATGGATGGCGAGAGCTGCGTGGGCTCCGTGTCGGAGAGCGCGCTGTCGGCGAAGGCGCTCGAGAATGTGAAGTTGCTCGACGTGCCTGTGAGCGAGGTGATGGAGGCGCCGTTTCCGATCATCGATGGCGCGCAGACGGTGGAGAGCGTGGTGAAGCTGTTGTCGAAGTCAAATCATGCGCTGCTCGTACGCACGAACGGCGCGCTGGGAGGAATCGTCACGCGCAGCGATGTGCTCGCGTACATGATGGCGCGCTAGTGGAGGGGGTGGCGGCCGGGATCACGACGCTCGCCGCGTGCGCGCGCCAGCCCCGTGGGTGTTGTGCCTCCCCTGCGGCACGAGATAGTATGAAGTTGTACACTGCCAAGTTGTACAGTAGGAGCGGCCCTACGGCCATTTAAAGCTTTCCCCGACTGCCTGACTCGTCTTTTCGGATACATTTGCACGAGGACGTACAAGCTCGTTCGCAAACTCCGAGGGTGGAGATCGCAGCGGGAGCGCGCGCACACCTCGATGCTCATTCCATGGCTGTCTCATGACCGTACCGGAAATGGAGATGCTGGCGAAGGTCGAAGTCCTCGCCGATCTCGAAGAGCTCGTTGCCGAGCTGATGGTAGTGCACGAAGCCAAGCGCATCCTGTGGTTCCCGAGCGAGCTGCTCGCGCCCGCGCCCGACACCGATCCCGATCACCACATCGCGCAGCTGCGCGAGCGCACCCGCGGCATTAGCACGCCGATTCGCGTCGCGCTCGCGCTCAACCTCCTCACCGAGGAAGGGTTGCCGCACTTCCACCGCCTCCTCGCCGTCTACCTCGGCAGCACGAGCTTCTGGCACAAGTGGACGAATCTGTGGACAGCCGAGGAAGACCGGCACGGCGCGGTACTGCACGACTACACGCGCGATAGCCAGCTGCTGAACAATCCGGAGCTCGAGCGCATGCAGTTCGAGTATCTGAAGGCTGGCTTCGAGCCGGCGTGGGACAAGGACCCGTATCGCGTCTTCGTCTATACCACGCTGCAGGAGCGGGCGACCCAGGTGAGCCACTCGAACACCGGGAAGCTCGCAGGCGAGTTCGAGCCGCAGATCGGC
>JALYSW010000338.1 GCA_030854615.1 Gemmatimonadota bacterium | reverse complement strand
TCGTCTTCGTCACGACGGACCCCGCACGCGACACGCCCGAGAAGCTCCAGGCCTGGCTCGCGAACTTCGATCCGTCGTTCATCGGGTTGCGGGGAACGCCGGAGCAGGTGAAGGCGATCGAGAAGCTCGTCGACGTCGCCCCTGCAGTTGCCGCCGCACCGGATTCCTCCGGCGCGTACGAAGTCGGACATGCGGCGCAGGTGATCGCTTTCACACGCGATGACAGTGCACACGTCGCCTATCCCTTCGGCACCCGGCAGGCGGATTGGGCACACGACCTCCCGCTGCTCGTGAAGGTGAAATGAACGCATGAGCGTGCAGTGGTGGTGCTCGGCCCGCGGGATCCCGTGGCGCTGGAGCTGGCAGGCGTATCCCGGCGTGTGGATCATGGTGGCGGGACTGATCGCGCTCTACGCGCGCTGGTCGAAACCGCTCTCCGGCGCACTTTCGCACGCATACGCGTCGACCCCCGCGCGCCGCGTCGCCGGCTGGATCGGCGTCCTGCTCGTCTGGATGGCGCTCGACTGGCCCGGCGGTCCGCTCGGCGCAGGCTATCTCGCGAGCGTGCACGCCGCGCAATTCCTCGCCCTCGCGATGTTCGCGCCGCCGCTCCTTCTCCGCGGCATCGACGGCGATCGCATCCGCGCGCTGCTCGCGCGCGATCGCAGAGCGGCGAAGATCATCGTGTTCGTCACCACGCCCCTCTTTGCGATGATCGCGTTCACGCTCGTGATGCTGTCGACGCACGCGCCGGGTATCGTCGACACGCTCATGCGCACGCAGGTCGGCGCGTTCGTGCTCGATATCGCGTGGTTTACGTCGGGGCTCGTATTCTGGTGGCCGGTGGTGATCGCCGTGCCGTTTCGCGAGCGCTTCGGGCCGCCGATGCAAATACTCTACCTGTTCGCGGGAACGCAGGCGCACCTCTACCTCTCGATGTGGCTCCTCCTCGCGGAATTCCCCGCGTACGGGATCTTCGAGCTGGCCCCGCGCGTCACCGGGCTGTCGGCGCTGGAGGACCAGCAAGTGGCTGGCGGACTGCTTCTAACGATTGGTGGGACGTACGTGCTTGGGGTCATCTCGGTGCTCTTCTTCCGCTGGTTCGCGGAGCCGCCCGGAGAAGTGTGAGATTTTCGTAACGCGGCACGTCGGCCATTCGTCGATGATGAACGCATCCGGAAGACCGGAGCGTGTCGACCATGGGTCCAAATGTCCGACCAAGCCCCCGCAACCGAACCGACATCGCGTTCCGTAGCAATCCTGGGCGCGGACGCTCTCCTCGTCGCCCTGCCATCGACGCCCACACAACTCGCAAACGCCTGCTTCGCCGGGGGCTTCGCGGAGGTGTTTCCGGCGACGTGGGGCGATGAGCTGATCGCGTCCGAATGCCTCGAGCAGCTCGAGAGCCGCACCGGTCCCGCGATCTTCTGCGCGTGCCCGCTCGTGGCCGAGCAGCTGCGGGGCGCGGCGGAGCTGCGCCGCTTCATCGTGCCGCTGATCTCGCCGCCGGTCGCCGTCGCCCGCTATCTGCGCGCGCTCTTCCCCGATGAGTCGCTGCGCATCACGTACGTCGGCGACTGCCCCGGCGCCGACGACGCAATCATCGACGAGCGACTCTCGCCGCACGAGCTCCTCTCCAATCTCGCCAAACGCGGCATCCTCCCCGCGACGCAGCGCCCCGATCTCGGCACGCATGCCGCGCACGATCGCCGGCGTTTCTACTCGATACCAGGCGGTGTTCCCTCGCCCCAATGGCTCGCCGCGCAGTGGCCGAAGCGCACGCTCGTCGACGTGCACGCGGGCGACGCGCTCGCGACGCTCGCGAAACAGACGATGACGCGCGGCAACACGCTCATCGACTTCGCCCCGCATCTCGGCTGCGCCTGCGCCGGAGCGGTGGGGGGCACGAGTGCGCAGGATTCGCGCGCGGCCGTCGTCGCGCACGAGCCGCCGCGCGCGCTCAGCGAGATCGTCGACGCCGCGGTGCGCGTGGAGGTGTCGCTGGCGCCGGCCGCGGACCGCAATCTTCCCGACGTCACCTGGAACGACTTCCTCGCGGCGCTCCCGGCGGCGCTGGCGATGCATCCGGAGGGAGCGACGGGACCGATCATGCAGCCTGCCTCGCGCACCGCGCCGCGCCGCGCATTGCAGCGGAAGGCGGCGTTGCCGCGCGCCTACATGGCGGCTCGACAAGGCGCGCGTCGCGATCGCAGCGCACCTCGCAC
>JALYSW010000331.1 GCA_030854615.1 Gemmatimonadota bacterium | reverse complement strand
GATTCCCGAGTGGGTGCTGCTCTTCGCCTACTCGGTGCCGACGGTGGGATCGTTCTTCGCGTCGACCAGGCCGATGGTGCCGAAGATTGGATTTCTGCTCTTCGCGTCGCTGGTCATCACGGCCGTCGTCAAGAATGCGGCACTCACTTCGGTGTGGTGCTTCTTCGCGGCCGCACTGAGCGTGCTGATCTTCGTCGCGGTGACGCGGATGGACGGCGCGCCTTCGCTGTCGTTCGGAACCACGGGATCGCCAGAGGGCGCCGGTTGAATTCGCGACAGTGAGCGCGCATACTGGGGTGTGACGCGCACGCTCGCGCGCCAACGCAGCCCTCTCTCGCCCGACAAACCACGTGCGTCGCTACGTCACCATCGCGCTGCTCACCATCGCCTTCGTCGCCACTGCGGCGATGTCGTCGCGCTCGTATCAGGTCGGGCGCATCCGCACACCGATGGGCGAGATCCTCTTCGTTCTCTTCGACCAGACGCCGCACCACAGAGACAGCTTCGTCAAGCTCGCCGGTAGCCATTATTGGGACTCGCTGACGTTCAATCGCGTCATCAAGAACTTCGTGGCGCAGGGCGGCTGCCCCGATACGCCGGCGGGATTCTCGGGCTCGCCGTATCTGCTCGAGCCCGAGTTCAACGACAGCCTCAAGCACGTGTACGGCGCGGTCGGCGCCGGGCGCGACGACAATCCAGGACAGCTCTCGGCGGGGTGCCAGTTCTACATCGTCGCGAATAAGGATGGCCTCCCCAAGCTCGACAACCACTACACGGTGTACGGGCAGGTCTACAAGGGAATGGATGTCGTCGAGAAGATCGTGTCGGCGCCAAAGGACTCGACGAACAAGCCGTACACGCCGATCACTCTCCACATCGACGTGGTCGAGATGTCCGCACCCCAGCTGCGGAAGGACGGCTACGTGCCGAAGTAGAGGAGCGCACCATACGAAGGTTGCGCTGTGCGCCACGCTCCCCGCCGTTCGTTGCGGGGAGCGTTTTACTGTCGATCCGTGGAGCTTTCGCGAAGGAAATCCATCAGGTAACGGCAGGGGAACGATCAGCCGAACCGGTGGATAACGGATCGTCCATAACTTCGGCCCATGACGCGCTGCTCATCCCCGCCCGGGGAGCAGATCCGTTTCGCTCGGCACCTCGGGTGACGCACACCGGAGCCAAACCGTGAAAGCCATTCCGCGCCTTCGACCGTCGCACGCGCTCGTGCTGCTCCTGCTCATCGCCCTGCCGGAAGGGTGCAAGAAGAAAGCGACGAGCGAGTCTCCGCAGCAGCAGGCTACGGTACCGGCCGCTCCGGCCGCGCAGGGCGCGGCATCCGGGAGCGCTTCCGCGGCACTCGACACCAGCGACAGCGCTCCCTCGTGGCTCGCGCATCCGACGATCAGCGCCGGAACGACGGTGCTCTCGGCGCTCGACCCGCACTCGATGAGCCCGACCGAGGTGCAGTTCGGCGTCGCGCCGAAGCGCAGCAAGGACGTCGAGTATCAGCCGAACGTCATCGTGATGGAGCAGGGGGACAAGGCGATCAAGTCGATCGCCAGCGACGGGCTCAACATCACCTTCGACGCAAACGCACCGCACGTCAGCGAGTTCGAGGTGGGGAAGATCGTCTTCGCCACGGGACGCGCCGTCGGGATGGTGAACGTCCTCAAAAAGGAGGGATCGACCGTCACGGTCATCCTCACTCCGGTGCCACTCGAGGCGCTCATCAAAAACGGACGCTTCGTCATGGACGAGGATGTCGATCCGAACAAGATGATCTCCTACGTGGCGCCCGATTATCCGGGAGCGAACGACACCACGGGGATGTACACCACGAGCATGGGAGGCCCAGCGGGAGAGCATCGGTCGACGATCGAGGTCTCGCTCCCGCAGCACGGGGCGTGGGTGCCCACCGCGATGACCTCGCTCGATCACGGACGCCGCGTGAGCGCCCGCTCGCGCCATCTCCCGCGTTGGGCGCGCAGGAACTTCGCCGCCGCCGCCGCGGAGCTCGCGGCGCTCAGGAGAAAGCAGGTTGGCATGCCCCAGGGCGTCCCGCGCGTTCCCTCCCTCCCGTCGCTCAACATTCCGCCCACGCTCACGACGGGGCCGCCGCCGCAGGTGAACGTCGGAAACGGCGACGTGCGCATCGAGAACGTTGCGAACAACTCGTACGTCGGCGTGCAGTACTACTACGTGAAGGAGGGAATGGGCGCGACGGCGGCCGGCTTCGTCTCGCTCAACCGACCGCGCATCCGTTGCGTGCTCACCTTCACGAACGGGCATCAGGACGTCGATAGCGCGGGGCTCGAGATCAAGGGCGCTGCGGGAATCCGGTTGCGGCTCGACGGGCACAGTGCCGTCGACAAGGTCATCAATCTCCATCTGTCGCAGTTCGTCCCGATCAACATCAGCATTCCGCTCGGCGGCCCGGTCCCACTCTCGCTCACCTTCGCGACCTTCTTCAACATCAACACCGGCTTCAGCGCGAAGGCGTCGATGACGGTGGCCGAGGGCGAGTACACCTTCGAGGGCGGCGTGTGGGCGGGGCGGGCCGGCGGGAATTGGCATGTCGCCACTCCAGCGAAGTTCACCGCCGTAAAGAGCCTCGGCAGCTCCGTCGCCGGGCTCTCGCTCGGCATCAACTCCTTCACGCTCGGCTTCGGCATTCGCACGATGGTCGGCGTGGGCGCGTTCGGCTTCAACGTCGGCGTCTTCGCCACGGTGCGCTTCGGCGGCGGCATCCTCATTGGTCCCAACGAGGCGTACGCGTGCAAGCGGGCCACGCTGGACGGCTTCATCGATACGGGAGTTGGCTATCAGCTGCCCAAGGTATTCGCCGTGATACTCAACTTCTTCATTACAAATGCCGGGGGAAAAGCGATCGACGCCGTCGGGACGATAGGAAAGGGGCCGAGTATGAATCTATTCAGCGAGGACGTGTCGGTACCAAAGGGATGTGCATCGGCCAAGTCCGGTTAGTCGTGAAAGGCGACGACTCGCCGCCAGCAAGCTGATTCCCGATTTTGAATTGGCTGCCGTGCCCGCGAAACTTCGAGATCCCACAAGGGTCTCGAGGTTTCAGCGAATGCCTTCTACTACACTTCAGCGCAACAACGTCCACGTCTCTGGTCGCGGTACGCAGCCGATGCTCTTCGCGCATGGCTTCGGCTGCGACCAGAACATGTGGCGCTTCGTGACGCCAGCGTTCGAGGAC
>JALYSW010000298.1 GCA_030854615.1 Gemmatimonadota bacterium | reverse complement strand
CGGGATTCCTGCGGAAGGAGCCGGTGAGGCTCGTGAAGGCGATCACCTGCGATCTCGAGGTGCCGGCGGATGCGGAGTTCGTGATCGAGGGGTACATCGATCCGTCCGATTCCCTTGTGATGGAGGGGCCGTTCGGCGATCACACGGGATTTTATTCGTTGGCCGATCTGTATCCGCTGGTGCACGTCACCGCGATCACGATGCGCGAGCATCCGGTGTATGCGACGACGATCGTCGGCAGGCCGCCCATGGAGGATTTCTATCTCGGGCATGCGACGGAGCGGATATTTCTTCCGTTGCTCAAGCTCACGGTGCCGGAGATCGTCGACTATCACATGCCGCCTGAGGGGATTTTTCACAACCTCGTGTTCGTGTCGATCGACAAGCAGTATCCGGGACAGGCGTACAAGGTGATGAATGCGATGTGGGGGCAGGGGCTGATGTCGCTGGCGAAGGTGCTGGTGATCGTCGACAAATGGGTGAATGTGCGCGATCCGCAGGAGGCGTGGTGGGTGGCGCTCAACAACATCGACCCGGAGCGCGACACGCGCTTCACTCTCGGCCCGATGGATGTGCTCGACCATTCGAGTCGCGCGTTCACGTATGGGTCGAAGATGGGAATCGACGCGACGAAGAAGTGGCCGGAGGAGGGATTCTCGCGGGAGTGGCCGACGGTGATCGAGATGGATGCGGAGACGAAGGAGAAGGTGGACGCGATGTGGCCGAAGCTGGGACTGGGGCGGGACGGCCGCGGGGGGAAGCGTTGAGCGAGGCGGCGGTGGGCCGGGAGGGGCAGACGTTCGGGGGAAGCTCGCGGCTGGTGCGCTACGCGAATTTCGTGAAGCTGCCGCATACGTTGTTTGCACTGCCGTTCGCCTTGGTGGGAGTTACGATCGCCAGTTATGTCAAACAGGTACTCCTGCTGGATGTGCTCTGGGTGGCGCTGGCCTTCACCGCTGCCCGCTTCGCAGCGATGGGTTTCAACCGCATCGCCGATCGCCACATCGACGCCCTCAATCCGCGCACTGCCGCGCGCGAGCTTCCGAGCGGGGTGATGTCAGTGCGCGAGGCCTCACTCGCGGTGCTCGTGGCCTCAGCGATCTTCATCGGTGCCGCGTGGATGCTCAACCCGCTCTGCTTCGCCCTCTCTCCGGTCGCACTCGGCTGGGTGCTCTCCTACAGCTACACCAAGCGCTTCACCCGCTTCGCCCACCTCGCACTCGGGGTCGGCATGTCGATCGCGCCGGTGGGCGGCTATCTCGCGGTGACCGGCGAGTGGAGCCATCCGTGGTGGGTGCTCGTTGCGCTCGCTGCGGCGGTGATGAGCTGGGGCGGCGGCTTCGACATCTTCTACGCCTTACAAGACATCGAATTCGACCGCGCGAACGGGTTGCACTCGCTCCCCGCGCGCCACGGCACCGGGCCGGCGATCGCCATCGCGCGCGTGCTGCACCTCTCGACGGTCGCGATGCTCACGCTCGCCGGGATCGGCATTGGCGCTGGCGCATTCTACTGGGCGGGAGTGTGCGTCGTCGCGCTGCTGCTCATCTACGAGCACTCGCTCGTGCGCCCTGCGGATCTCTCGCGACTCGACGCCGCATTCTTCACGATGAACGGCGTGCTGAGCGTGACCTTCTTCGCGTTCGTGCTGGCCGGCAGGGTGCTCGCACCATGAGCGAGCGCGCGCCGATCGTCGTCGCGATCACCGGCGCGTCGGGCGCCCCGTACGCGGTGCGCCTGCTGGAGGCGCTCGTGCGGGCCGAGGAGCGGGTGTGGCTGATGATTTCGTCGCATGGATGGCGGCTGCTCCAGATGGAGTCGGGGATCGGCTCGATGCAGGAGCTGCGCGAGCGCACCGATCCGGATGGTTTCGATCGCTACGTGACGCTGTACGACTCCGAGGATCGCGGCGCCGCGCCGGCCTCCGGGAGCGCGCGCACGCGCGGCATGATCATCTGCCCATGCTCGATGGGGACGCTCGCCGCGCTCGCGGCGGGGACATCCCGCTCGCTCGTCGAGCGCGCGGGCGATGTCACGCTCAAGGAACGCCGTCCGCTCATCCTCGTCGCTCGCGAGACGCCGCTCAGCGCGATCCATCTCGAGAACATGCTACGTCTCACGTGCGCGGGTGCGATCGTGCTCCCCGCGGCACCGGGGTTCTACAACTCGCCGCGTGGCATACCGGATCTCGTCGACTTCGTCGTCGCCCGAGTGCTCGATCACATCGGCGTCGAGCACTCGCTCGGGAAGCGGTGGGGGGCGGAGCCCGATGGCGAAGGCTGATGGCGTGCACGTTATCGGACTGATCTCCGACACGCACGGCCAGCTGCGTGCAGGAGTGCACGCCGCCCTTCATGATGTCGAGCTCATACTCCACGCCGGCGATGTCGGTGGCGATGACATCCTCGATGAGCTCTCTCTCATCGCGCCGGTAGAAGCGGTGTACGGCAACACCGACACGCCGGGCAACCCGCGACTCGCCGCGCAGATCGTGCGCGAAATAGGCGGCGTGCTGATACAGGTGCAGCACGGCCACGAGTCAGGACGACTCACCGCCGATGCGCTGCTGGAACGCTTTACTGCAGATGTCCTGGTCTACGGCCACACGCACAAGCAATCGGTTACGCGGCGGGAGGGTCGACTCGTCATCAACCCGGGCGCGGCAGGTCCGCGCCGCTTCCATCTGATGCCGAGCCTCGCCCGATTGACGATTCGCGGCGGAGTGGCCGAGGTGGAGATCGTGTCGTTGCCCGCGTAGGGCAGATCTCGAAATCCAGGGGACATTATGCGGCGAGCACTGGCGCTCTTCGCTATCGTTGCATTGACGGACGCTCGGCAGGCAGATGCACAGCAGGCGCTCTCGCAGCAGGTGACGCTCGCGAGTGGAGTGACGGTGCCACGGTCGTGCGAAAACATCGAGTCGGAAGGGGTGCTCGTAGCGTCGCTCGATTCGCGTGCGGTCGCCGCCAAGGACACGCAGTACTTCGGCGAGCTCGCGCAGATCATCGCGCGCCGCGTCGGGATGCGCGCCGGTGATCCTCCGCGCGCGGCGACGTATGGCGTGCTTCTCCTCCGCGACGGCACGGTGGCGCAGCGCTTTCCGGTCGTTCGTTCGGGGCAGCGCGATCTCGACACGAGCATCGATGGCGCGCTCGCGATCTCGAGCACCGATGCGGACCGCGAGCCGATGCCGGCGGGGATGCCGGACTCGCTCCGCATGCTGGTGACCTTCGGGCAGCACGAGGATGGATCCCCGTTCGTCGCGTCGCACACGCGCTGCGCCGCGATGGAGTATCCCGACAATCCCCAGCACGAAGTACCGCTCTGGGCGCGTGCGCACCCGCGCAGCGTGACGGTGCGCGGAATCGTATCGGCGGCCGGGCGCGTGGATACGGCGACTGCACTCGTCGACGATCCGAGCGACGAGCGCTACGCCGAGGCCGCGATGGGTGCAGTCGCGCAGATGCGCTTCGTGCCCGCGGAGTATGACGGCGTGAAGGTGCCCTCTCCGATAGTGATCGTGGTGCCGTTCGGCGTGATAGAGAGCGGCGCTGCAGAGCCCGAAACGCCGTAAGGCTCAGGCGCTGACGGCCGCGCGCCGGTTGGTGAGGGTGGGGAGCGCGGACGACGACGGCGACTTCGAACCCTTGACTGCCTTTCCTCCGGCTTCGGTGACGGGGGTCAACCCCGTGTCGCTCGCGCGCACCGTGCGCGCGAGCTCCGCTGGGAAGCGCCGGAACCACGAGGAAAGAAGCAGCAGCTCGTCGATCTCGTGCGTCGGGATCTGCGTGGTCTCGCGCTCGGTGGTGCCGTAGACCGCCTCGGTGAGATGCGCAAGCCGCCGGTGATCGCGCGCTGCCTGGGGCGGAATGTCCTCGGCGCGCACGCGTCCGCGGCGGATGAGGTAGACGCGATCTTCGCCACCGAAGCCGGGGACGGTGTAGATGAAGGAGAGCGTTTCGACGGCGAAGCGGAAGCGCAGAAACTGCTGCTTGAGCGCCTCGAGCCGATGCAGCTTGTCGCGCATCGATGCCGCACGCTCGAACTCCAGTTTGTCGCTCGCGGTCTCCATCTCGTGGCGCAGCGTCGCGATCGGGCCGTCGTTGTGGCCATCGAGAAACGAGCGCGCGAGGGTGACGCGCTGGAGATATTCGCTCTCCGTGCATCCGCCGACGCAGGGGCCGAGGCACTTCTTGACCTCGTAGCGGATGCATCCGGGGGTGCGCGTCATCAGCTGGAAGAGCTCGCGCTGATCGGCGAAGTGCATCTTCGTGTCGAGGGAGCAGTCGCGCATCGAGAGCACGTCGTGCAGCTCGCGCACCGCATCGTTCACGGCCTGCGCACCCTGGAACGGACCGTAGTGCGGCGCGCTGTCATCGCTCGCGCCGCGCACGACCATGAGCTTGGGCGCGGGGCTCTTCACGACCTTGATGAACACGAAGTTCCGGTCGTCACGCTTCATGGCGACGTTGAAGCGCGGGCGCAGCCGCTTGATCTGCTGCAGTTCCAGCAACAGCGCCGCAAACTCGCTCGGCGCGTACTCCCAGTCGATGCGCACGGCGTCGCGGAGGATGCGCGCGCCCTTGTCCCCGGGATACGAGCAGCGGAAGTAGCTGAGCAGCCGCGTGCGGATCTTCTTCGACTTGCCGACGTACACGATCTCGCCGTCGGCCGAGTGCATGCGGTAGATGCCGGGGCGGTCCTTGCATTCGGACTTCACGCTCGCGCGCATGATCGCGAGCTGATCATCGGGCGTCTTCGGGCGACGAAGCGACTTGCTCGCGGACTTGCGGCTCATCGCTGGCACCACGCGCAGAAGACGGTGGTGCGCCCGTCGATGGCGCTCGTGTCGATGAGGGTCGCGCCGCAGGAGGGACAGGGGAGTCCGCCGCGTCCGTAGACGGCGAGCTTTGCGGAGAAGGCTCCGCGAGCGCCCGAGGCGTCGCGGTAATCGCGGAAGCTCGTGCCCCGATCCTCGATGGCTTCGCGCAGCACGCTCGTGATGCCGGCGTGGAGCGCCTGAGCCTCTCCGGCATCGATGGAGCGCGCGGGGCGCGACGGATCGATGCCCGCGCGCCAGAGTGCCTCGTTCGCGTAGATATTGCCCACCCCTGCAATGCGACGCTGATCCATCAACAACTTCTTCACCGCCTGTCTGGAATCCCGAAGAATTCCCGATAGATGACGTGCGGTGAACGCTGGGTCAAGCGGTTCGGGGCCCAAAGCGGCATCGAACTTCGCATATCGCTCCGGCGACATCAGCGAAAGCGTGCCCAGCCGCCGAGTGTCGCGGTAGGCGAGGGCTCGGCCATCGTCCAGCGCGAAGGCAACGGTGAGGTAGCGAAGCGCGTCGGGTGGGAGCGTTCCATCGTCGACGAGCAGCACGCCAGTGAAGCGGGGCTGGACGACGATGCGGTCGCCGGTGTCGAGAGCGATGACGACGGCTTTCGCGCGGCGGTAGCTGTGCTGGATGCACGCGCCGAGCACGCGCCGCGACAGTGACGTGGCAGTTGCATCGCGGAGAACGTCGGCGCGATGTACCTCTACGCCCACGATCATTGCACCGGACAGCGCGCGATCGAGATCGCGCGCGATGGTCTCAGTCTCGGGTAGCTCCGGCACGGCGCTCCAGCTCCCTCCATCCGATGTCGCGCCGGTACTGCTTCCCTTCGAAATCAATCGCGCCCGCCACGCGTGCGCTGTCGCGCTGGGCGTCGTCAAGAGTCGGCCCGGTAGCGGTGACGGCGAAGACCCGGCCTCCAGAAGTAACCAGCTCGCCCGCGGAGTTGATGGAGGTGCCGGCGTGAAATACGTGAATCCCTGGCTCCCTTGGCGGCAGCTGAATGACGGTACCCTTGCGCGGAGCGGCAGGATAACCAGCTGCAGCAATTACGGTGGTTACGGCAAAGCTCGCAGACCATTTCAGCGCCAGCCCCGCCATTCCGCCGCCGTTCGCGACCGCAAGCAGAGGCTCCAACAGGCTGCTCTCCAGCAACGGAAGGATTGCCTCCGTTTCCGGGTCTCCAAAGCGGCAGTTGAACTCCACCACTTTCGGCCCCTGCGTCGTCAGCATCAGCCCCGCGTACAGCAGGCCACTGAATGGGGCCCCCGCAGCCCGCAGCGCCGCCAGCGTCGGGATGAACACTCTTTCTATGGCATCCTCTACCAGGGCGTTGCTGCCGAGCGAGACGGGGGCGTAGGCACCCATGCCGCCGGTGTTGGGGCCGAGGTCTCGGTCGAGGAGCCGCTTGTGGTCCTGGGCGGCCAGCATGGGGAGCAC
>JALYSW010000283.1 GCA_030854615.1 Gemmatimonadota bacterium | reverse complement strand
AGCTCGCGCAGCGTGCCGTCCGGCTCCGTCACGAAGGCGGGCAGCATGTTCCCCGTCGCGATCGCGTGCAGCGCCGTCGCGACGAGAATCGCCATCGTCGCCTTGATCGTGTGCGCCTTCATCGCGTCCTGCGCCTCCGTCATGTCGTTCAGCACGCCCGGCAGCGGACCATCGTCGCGAATCGAGCCCGTGAGCACGTATGGCACCTTGTGCGTCACGCACGCGTGCATGATGCCGTTGGTGATCGTCCCGTTCGCCACCGCCGCCTCGATCGACCCCGCCGCGCGCACGCGATTGATCGCGCGCATGTGCAGACCGTGCCCGCCCTGCGTCGAGCCACCCTGCGAGTTCATTCCGAGCGTCGTGTTGAAGATCGCCGTCTCGATGTCGTGCACCGCCACCGCGTTCCCCGCGAGCAGCGCGCCCACGAAGCCGTTCGCGATAAACCACGTCATGTCCGCACGTGCGCGCGAGTGCACCAGCGCCGGCCCCGTCACCCAGATCGGATAGCCGCCACGGTCGCGCTCCTCGATGAGCAGATGCGCCATCAGCGCATAGTCGATCGGCTTCTCGCGCGAGACCTCGCTCGACATGAACTTGAACTCCCCTTCCTCACCGCCACCCAAAAACGCCTGTGCGTAGACGAGAATTCCCTCGCTTCCATCCTCGGCCCCGCCCACCGCGATCAGATCGCCCTTCTCGATGCGGCGCATCTCGCGAATCCAGAGCTTCCCATCCTTGGCGAGCATCAGCACGCCGTCCATTCGCGGCTCGCGCGGCATCTGCCACTCGCCCTTGATGCGAACGTAGGTCGGAAGATTGGTCGTAGAGAAGAAGCCTTCGGGCAGCACACCGTTGGCAGGCGCGGGGACGAAGCGCGCATCGGGGGCACCGGCGTAACGGGGCGCCGTCAGGTCTGGATGGAGGAATGTAGGCACCCCTAAATCTAGCGCGGGGCTAGCAGCCGCGGCAGGTCAGAGCAGGGACACGGGATCCCGATCGAATGCCACACGCAGCGAATGCGACGCCGGCACCGGGAATCGCTCCACGAAGTACCGCCCGACGTTCGACAGCGGCCCCGCCTTGTGGCTCTTCAAGAGCAGGTGCCACCGCCACCGCTTCTTGATCCGGTCTACCGGACACGGCGCGGGCCCTACCACCGTCACATCCGTCATCGACTGCGACTTCAGCAGCGCCCGCATCCACTCCGCCGCATCCATCGCGAGTTTCGCGGTCGCATCCTCGTTCAGCCCACTGAAGATCACGTTCGCCAGGCGCACCGCCGGCGGATACGGAGGGTCGCGCCGCGCCGGCGACTCCTGCCGCACGAAAGCGAGATAGTCGTGCGTCACCGCACACGTCACCGCATGGTGCGTCGGCACGCGCGTCTGGATGATCACCTCGCCCCCCTTCGGCCCGCGCCCCGCGCGCCCCGCGACCTGGCTGAGGAGCTGGAAGCTCCGCTCACTCGCACGAAAGTCCGGAAGGTTGATCCCGATGTCCGCGTCGATCACTCCCACCAGTGTGACGTTCGGAAAGTCGAGCCCCTTCGCGATCATCTGCGTGCCCAGCAGAATCTCGACCTCGCCCCTCCCCACGCGATCGAGAATCTCCGCGTGTGCCCACTTCCCGCTCGTCGTATCGACATCCATCCGCGCGATCCGCGCATACGGATACCGCTCGGCGATCAGGCGCTCGACCTGCTGCGTGCCGAGCCCGCGCTGCTTCACCGTCGCGCCGCCGCACTTCCGGCAGCTCGCCTCGGGCAGCTCCTCGTGCAGACAGTAGTGGCAGATCAGCCGCTCGGGACTGCGATGATACGTAAAGGTAATGCTGCAGTTCGGACAGCTGCGCACGGTGCCGCACGCATCGCACTGCAGAAACGATGCATAGCCGCGTCGATTCAGGAGGAGGATGCTCTGCTCGCCGCGCTGCAGTCGCTCGCCCAGCGCCGCCTCGAGCGGCTCGCTGAATACGTAGTTGAACGGCACGCGACTCGGATCGATGGGCTTTCCGCCAAGCGGCCGCTGGCTGTGCCGCAGGTCGACGACCTCGACGAGCGGCAGCTTCGCCGCACCCACACGCTCCGGGAGCGAGAGCAGCGTGTACTTCCCCGCCTCCGCATTCTCCCAGCTCTCGAGACTCGGCGTCGCACTCCCGAGCACCACCACTGCTCCCTCGGCGCGCGCGCGCACCATCGCGACCTCGCGCGCATGATAGCGCGGCGTCTCACCATTCTTGTAGCTCCCCTCGTGCTCCTCGTCGACGATGATCGCGCCGAGATTCGCGAGCGGCGCGAAGATCGCCGAGCGCGCGCCGACGGCGATCCGTTTCTCGCCGCGACGAAGCGCGAGATACGCATCGTAGCGCTCGCCGTCGCTCAGCGCGGAGTGCAACACGGCCACCTCGTCCCCGAAGACGGCGCGAAAGCGGTCGACGGTCTGCGGCGTGAGCGCGATCTCGGGCACGAGCACGATCGCGCTCTGTCCGCGCTTCATCACGATCTCGCGCAAGAGCTCGATGTAGACGAGCGTCTTCCCACTGCCGGTGACGCCGTGCAGGAGGAAGACGTCGCCGCCTTTGCCGTCGACCAGGCTCGCAATCGCGGCCTGCTGCGCCGCGGACGGCGAGTGCGGCGTCGCCGCGATGCGGGCGCGCTGGCTGAACGGATCGCGCGCGACGACACTCGTCTCGATGGTGATCATACCGCGCGCTTCGAGCGCGCGGACGAGCTCCGCGGCGAAGCCGAGCTGCGTGGTGAGATGCGGCACCTCCGCGCGTCCGCTCATCCCCTCGAGCGCTTCGTAGAGCGCGCGCTGACGGGGTGCGCGCTTGAACATCGCGTCGCGCTCCTGCAGCGACGGGAGCTCTCGAACGATCGACGCGACCCGAAGAGTTTTCGTAGAGGGTGTCGGCTCGCGCTCGCCAGTGAGCAATACCGGCAGCACGCTCCGCAGCACGACCCCGAGCGGCACCACATAGTACTCGGCCATCCATTGGCAAAGCGCGAGCATCGCCTCACTGAGCACCGGCTCGGCGTCCGGCGCATCGATGATCGCGCGCGGCCGCGCGATCCCTGCACCATCGGTCTCGCCGAGCGAGATCCCGATCGCGCGCTTGTTGCGCACGGGCACGAGCACGCGTGACCCAGCCGGAGGAATCGGCCCGTCGCCTACCGAGTACGTGAATGTCTGGAACAGCGGCAGCGGAAGGGCGACCACGATGAACCGCGGGGCGGTCATGCCTTCGTAACGCCCAGCCCCGGCCCGGAGGGAATATCGATCACGCTGCCGTGGATCGTGGCGCCGCGATACGGGTCCGCCGCGAGCAGCGCGGCGCCATCGAGGTCTGCGTAGTCCAGCAGCGGCGCGAGATGCGCCGCGGTCGTGATGCCGATGCTCGTTTCGATCATGCACCCCATCATCACGCGCATGTCGTGTGCGCGCGCGACGGCGATCATCTTCAGCGCTTCGCGCGGGCCGCCGCACTTCGCAAGCTTGATGTTGATCCCATCCACGACGCCCGCAAGCTTGGGGATATCGCTCGCGACGATGCACGACTCGTCCGCGATGATGGGGAGCGGCGAGCGGTCGCGCACGAAGCGCAGCCCCTCGATGTTCTGCGGAGGCAGCGGCTGCTCGACGAACTCCACCTCATACTCCGCGAGCAGCGCGATCATGTCGAGCGCCTGCTTCGGCGACCACCCCGCGTTCGCATCGACGCGGAGCACCTTCTCCGGCGCCTCCTCGCGAATGACGCGAATGATCTCCTCATCGTTCGGCGTGCCGAGCTTCACCTTCAGCATCGGATACTCCGCCGCCTCCTTCACCTTCATGCGGAGCTCCGCCTCGGGCGCGACGCCGATCGTGAAGCTCGAGAGCGGTGACTTCGATGGATCGAGTCCCCACAGCTTGTAGAGCGGGACGCCGAGCCGCCTTCCCATGAGATCGTAAAGCGCGGAGATGACGGCGCTCTTCGCCGAGCCGTTGCCGCTCCACATCTTCCCCATCTCGTACTCGATGGCCTCGAGCGACCACGCGTCGGCCTTCTCGATGATCGTCGCGAACTGGTCGAGCACCACCGGCACGGTGTCCGGATTCTCGCCGTAGTAGCGGCTCGGATTCGCCTCGCCGACTCCGAATGCCCCGTCGGCATCCGTGATCGTCACGATGTTGACGCGATGCTCGCTCGCACCTCCGCGTGCGATCGTGAAGGCGTGCTTGGTGCGCAGAGAGACGATTTCGTGGGTGAGCTTCATTTCGCCGTTGGTGTGATTCCGAGCCGGCGAGAGAGCCACGCATTTCGGAGCGCGTCGCCGCTGGCCGTCTGCGAAAGATAAGCGATGAGGGCATCCGAGAGATCATTGCCTCGCTGGAAGCGGTCCGCGGGCGTCTTCGCCAGACACTTCATCGCGATCGCGGCGAGCGCCGGCGGCGTGCGCGAGTCGACGATGTCCGGCGACGGCGCATCCTCATGCACGTGCTTGTAGCCGATCGAGTACGAATCCGCGCCGTCGAAGGGCGGAAAGCCTACGAGCATCTCGTACAGCAGCACGCCCGCCGCGTAGATGTCGCTGCGCCCGTCGACCATCTTCCCCATCGCCTGCTCGGGGGACATGTAGTGCGGCGTGCCCATTGCGCGGCCGGTCATCGTCAGCCGCTGGTGGAAGCGCGCGGTGGCGATGCCGAAGTCGGTGATGAGCGCGTTGCCATCCTCGTCGAAGAGAATGTTGTCGGGCTTCACGTCGCGATGGACGATGCCGTGGCGGTGCGCGTAGTCGAGCGCGATCGCTACCTGCGCGCAGACGCTCGCCGCGACCGCGGGAGGCACCGTGCCGCCGCGCACGATGAGATCCGCGAGCGAGCCGCCCGCCATGTACGGCATCACGAGGTAGACGGTCGTTTCGAGCTCACCGTAGTCGAGAATCGAGCAGATGTGCGGATGAAAGAGCTGCGCACTCGCCTCGGCCTCGCGCTTGAAGCGCTCGCGCATCTCGGGATCGCGCGCGAGATGGCCGAGCAGCACCTTGACGACGAGCTGGCGCCCGAGCTGCACGTGCTTCGCTGCGTAGACGCTCGCCATCCCACCCGTCGCGAGGCGGCGATAGATCCGGTAGCGCCCGCCCGCGGCGCGGCGCAGGAGATCCATTTCCTCGTCGGGCTTGTCCGCTGGCGCATCGGACATCTCGGG
>JALYSW010000279.1 GCA_030854615.1 Gemmatimonadota bacterium | reverse complement strand
AGGCATTGAAGTGCACGATCATCTCGCCCACGAGTCCGAGGGCGATCGCCTGCACGCCGAGCGTCGCGAGTAGTACCGCAAGCAGCATGAGCGGGCGGTTTCCCAGCGGCTGGCCGAAGATGCGCTGCACGAACATCACCGCGAGCGCGATACCGCCGGTACCCGCGAGCACGGCGCCGATCAGCCCGAAAAAGCGCAGCGGCTTCTCGGTGAAGCGGAGGAGGAAATACAGGCCAAGGATGTCGATCGACCTGCGGACGTACACGCCCGGGCTGTAGACGCGGCGCGTGCGATCACTCGAATGCTGCGGGCTCGCGAGTTCGATCACGTCGTACCCGTTGTAGATCGCGAGCAGCGGGAGAAAGCGTGCAAAGTCGCCGTACAGCGGAATGTCGCGCAGCACGTCGCGACGCGAAGCGCGCACGCCGCACGCGATGTCGTGGAGCGTCCCGTTCGCGAGCCGTCCCGCTGTGAGATGCAGCGCGAGATGCTGAAAGCGATTGACCTTCGAGTCGATGCGCGGCCAGCGCCGGGCGACCGCGAGATCCGTTCCGCCCTCCACCGCCGCCAGGAGATCGCAGATCGCCGATGGCTGCACCTGGCGATACGCGGGCACCGTCACGACGAGCGCGCCGCGCGCGTCCGCGAGTCCCATCCGGAGGAGCGCCGTCTCGCCGATGCTGCGCGGCGACTCGATCACGCGCACCGGCTCGCCGGCGCGCTGCAGCGCGAGCAGCGGCTCGAGCATCTCGTGGAAGAACGGATGCGCGACGAAAATGAACTCGTAGCTCCGTCCACAGGAGTCGAGTACCGCGGCGTACTCCTGATACAGCGCGTCGAGTGGCTCCGGCCGCTCGACCACCGTCACGATCACGGTGACCTGCGCCGCAATCGTCGTACGTGTTTGCATCGCCGTCATGCGCGCACCGCACGACTCTCGAGGCGTTCCAGCTGCTCCTCGGCGCGCACCTTCTGCAGCGCCTCTTCGGCGATGAGCCCGAGCATCATCAGGAACACCGCGAGCGCGATGCAGAGCAGCGCGCTCCCCGGAAAGACATACGCATTCGGAATCGGCGACAGCAGCCACGCGGCGAGAAAGCCCGAGGCCAGCACACTCGACGCCAGCGCGCCGAGCCCGAACATCGCGAGGGGACTCTCGCGGAAGGTCGCGATCATCTTGATGGTCAGGAGGTCGGCGAGGAGCTTCGCGATGCGCGACAGTCCGTATTTGCTCACACCGAAGCGGCGCGCGTGATGCCGCACGGGAACCTCGGCGATCCGCGCGTTGGCGGTCGCGGCCGCGAGCGCGGGGAGAAAGCGGTGCATGTCGGAGTAGAGGTGGAGCTGGTCGAGCAGCTCGCGCCGGTATGCCTTGAGCGAGCAGCCGTTGTCGCGGATGCGCACGCCGGTGAGCCAGATAATGATCCGGTTCGCCACCCACGATGGAATCTTGCGCGTCACGACCTTGTCCTGGCGGCGCATGCGGTAGCCGGCGACGAGATCGTAGCCCTCCTCGAGCTTCGCGACGAGCAGCGGGATGTCGCGCGGATCGTTTTGCAGATCGCCGTCCATGCTCACCACGATGCGCCCGCGCGCGCGGTCGAAACCCGCCTGCATCGCCTGCGTCTGCCCGTAGTTGCGCGCGAGCTGCAGCACGACGACGCGACTATCGGCGGCCGAGATCGTGGAGGCGATGCGCACCGTCGCGTCGCGACTGCCGTCATCCACGATCACCAGCTCCCACGATGGATGCTCCGCCAGCGCCTCGCGAACCGCGTCGACGAGGGAGCCGACGCTCTCTTCCTCGTTGTACATCGGAACGACGATCGAAAGTGCGGGCAAGATCGATGGCGGCATAGAGAGAGAAATGTGTGGCTGTCGCGGCGCTCAAGGGAGACGAGTGTGTACCCTGGCCGCTACATTGGAAGTCTATTGTCGACGGCGCGGCGGATGTGGGGCATGTCCTTTGCCCGTCAACAGTTGCGAACGTCTGGACGCGTGTCCGACTCGCCCTCATCCGCCCGAATGCACATTCCTGCCCCATCGCTGGCGACAATCGACCGAACAGCTCCGAGGCTGCGGAGCGAGCACCGGTAATGCGGATCCTGCTCATCGCGCCGCAGCCGTTCTTCGCGCAGCGCGGCACGCCGATCAACGTGCGTCAGATGGTGCAGGTGCTGTGCGAGGCCGGCCACGAGGTGCATCTCGCCACCTATCCCCTGGGCGATCCCATCGCCATTCCGGGGCTCACTATCCATCGCGCGATGCGGGTCCCCGGCGTGCGCGCCGTGCCGATCGGCTTTTCCTGGCGAAAGGTGCTCCTCGATGCGTCGCTTGCGCTCACGGTATGGCCGCTGATCGCCGGCAAGCGCTTCGACGTCGTGCATGCGGTCGAGGAATCGGTCTTCTTCGCTCTCCCCGCCGCGCGGCTGCGCCGCATTCCCGTGATTTACGATCTCGACTCCTGGCTCTCCGACCAACTCGCGGCTGGAGGACGCGTGCGCAACGGCGAGCTCCTGCGACTGCTGCGGCGCATCGAGCGCGCCACGCTTCGGCGATGTCGGCTCGCGATCACGGTGAGCGCATCGCTCACCGATGCCGTGCGTGAGCTGGAGCCGTCGGTGCCCGTCGCGCAGATCGAGGACTGTCCGCTCGACGAGGCGCTGCGCGCTCCGGATCAAGCGCGCGTGGCGAGCCTTCGCGAGAGCTACGGTATCGGCGAGCGCCCGGCGGTGGTCTACACCGGCAACCTCGAGTTCTACCAGGGGATCGATCTCCTGCTCGACGCCTTCGTGCTCGTTGCGCGCGAACGTGCGGACGCGATGCTCGTGCTCGTGGGTGGCTCGCAGGCGCAGATCGCCGGCGTTCGCGCGCGGGCCACGGTGCTCGGTATCGGCGAGCGCATCGTGCTCACGGGGCAGCGCCCCGCGGAGGAGATGCCTGAGTGGATGGCGCTCGGCACGGTACTCGTCTCGCCACGACTGCACGGCGGCAACACTCCCCTCAAGCTGTACTCGTACATGTGGTCCGCGGTGCCGATCGTCGCGACGGAGCTGCCGACGCACATGCAGGTGCTCGATGCGAGCACCGCCGTGCTTCGTGCGGCAACACCCGAGGGGCTCGCGAGAGGCATACTCGACGTGCTCGCCGATCCGTCGCGCCATGCGCCACTCGGTGTCGCGGCGCGCGCGCGCGTGGCCGCCAGCTACTCGCGCGATGCGTTCCGAGGCAAGTTGCTCGCTGCCTATGATTTCTTTGCGTCCATCGCGCCCGGTGTGCGCTCGAGCGTCGCGACCAGCATGTAGCCGTGCGTGAAGGGAAGGAGCGCGTCCAGCGCGGCGAATGCACGCATGAAGGGATACATCATCTTCACCGCGGCGCCCTCCGGCTTCGCATCGCCTCCCGATGCAGCGGGAATCATCCCCTTCGCGGTGCGCACAGTAGTCCCTGCCTTCGCGCGCCCGCTCCCAGCGTTGAGCGCGGTGTCCAGCGCGAAGGAAAAGAAGCGCACGTACTCCCGCGTCTCGCGCAACCGGAGCGTGGCAGGGAGGAGCGCGCGCAGCGACGCCGCATCATAGCCGTCATGAAGATGTCCGTGCCACTCGTTCGTCAGCCCGAGCGCGCGTCGCACCGGATGCAGCATCCCCAGCGGCTTGAGCCGCGGCACGTTGAGCACCGCACGTCCACCAACCGTGAGGCAGCGCGCGATCTCCGCGAGCAAGGCGCGGTCATCCGCAACGTGCTCGAGCATGTCCGCGACGACGATGAGATCGAGCGATGCATCGGCAAACGGAAGTCGTTCATCGCTCAGCTCGATCGCGTGCTCGCCGAGCGTGCGTGAGATCGCGTTCGCGGCATGCGCCGTGAGATCCGCGCTGCTCCACTCGCCGCCCTGCTGCCGGAAGAGCCACGAGATGACGCCGTTGTCCGTTCCGAGATCGAGGGCGCGCTTGCCCCGTGTGTCGCCCGCGGCGCGCGCGAGCTCGCGCCACTTCGCCTGCTTGAGCACCGACACGCGAAAGCGCGCGAGCTGCTGCTCGCGGTATCGAACGTCGGAGGCAGGCACATCGGCCATCTGCTCGACCTCTGCAGCGGGGGCACGCACAGTGCGCGATGGTGTAGTAACGAAAATCCCGTCTGGGCTCCAGGCCCAGACGGGAGATCGCATGCGCAAGGCGGGATTCGAACCCGCGACCTTCGGCTCCGGAGGCCGACGCTCTATCCAGCTGAGCTACTCGCGCGGAGGCGCTGGCGGTCGCGGATCGCTCCGTGTCGCGTCACGCAATATGCCATTTTACGCCCTCCAGTGGAAGGGCGCGCGAGGCGTGCCAGGTGATTAAACGCCCGATCGCAGCTGCGCGTTGATGACAGAGTGAAGTCTCGCGCGCCTGCCGAGTTGGCCGAGGAGCTGTCGGATGCCGTATTCGTCGCCAGGGCTCAGGACGGTGAGTCCGCGGCATTCGAGGCGCTCGTCAAACGCCACCTGCGCGCGGCGCATGCCGTCGCGCTCGCGGTGCTCGGCGAGCGCTCCGACGCCGACGACGCGGTGCAGGACGCCTTTCTGTCCGCGATGCAGCATCTCGAATCGTGTCATCCGGCGGACAAGTTTCGCGCGTGGCTGCTGACTATCGTCCGCAATCGCGCGTACGATCTGAAGCGAAGGGGGCGCGTGCGCTCGGTGGAGCTGCTCGAGGAAGACACCGCGCAGACGCGGGATCCGTCGCCGCTCGAGATGGCCGAGCACTCGGAGCTGAATCTCCGACTCTCGGCCGCAATTGATACGTTGACCGACACACAGCGCGAGGTGCTCATGATGCACGATGTCGAAGGCTGGAAGCACGCGGACATCGCGAGCCTGCTCGGCCTCGCGGAGAGCACGGTGCGCGTGCATCTCCTTCACGCACGTCGGAAGCTGCGCAAGCTGCTGCTCGCGGTTGCGCCCGAAGCCAGGCAAGGAGAAGCGATGCGATGACCGAACACGATGAAGGAACGTCCAACGATGATGAGAGCGACATGAGTGAGCTCGATCTCCCCGCGCCGATCACGGAGCTCTCTCTGCTCCATACGAAGCGCGCGACCGCCGAATGGGATGCGCTTGCGGCCGCAATCATCTCCTCCGCCGCGCCCGAGCTCGCGCGCAGGCGCGGCGAACGGGGCCTCGTGCGCTCGATCCTGCGATGGTCGCGGCCGGTGGGACTCGCCGCTGCCGCGGTGATGCTCGCGGGCGCCATCGGTCTTGCGATGTCGCACGACGGCGAAGCGCTCGCCACCACATCGTCGTTCGCCGAGGTCGTCGATCGTGAGCCGGCCTCGACACTTCTGGCCACGGATCGCCCGCCGAGCGCGAGCGATCTGGAGCGCGTGCTCGATGGCGACTCCTTTCAACAGGTGCAGCCGTGAGTGACTCTGCGAGCGCATGGCGCAGTCGCATCGCGGTCGGCTTGCTCCTGCTGATGGTGTTCGCGGCGGGGATGATGACGCAGGCCTGGGTTCGGCGGTTCCGCACGCAGCGCTTTCGCACGATGATGGCGGGTGAGCAACGTCCGCCCTTTGGCGCCGAACGCGATCGACACTTTGGCGAGGAGCTCGGAATGGACTCGTTACAGCGGGTGCGTGTGGACAGCATCTTTGCGCACCGGCGCGTGCAGATCGACAGCTTCTGGAACGGGCCAGGCAAGTCGTTGCGCGCGATCATGGACTCGACCCGCGAGGAAGTACGCATGGTGCTGACGCCCGAGCAGCGTGCACGATTCGACCGGCGGCGGATGGAAAGACGGCCCCAGCATCCAGGGGAGCCGGGGCCGCCTCTTCCACCGCGCTAGCCTCGCCGCTTACGGAGCCGGCGGGGGCGGTGGCGGGGATCCATCGCGACCGTTACGTCCACCGTGCTGTTCACGGCGCTCCTTCATCTTCGCCATCTTGTCGTCGAACTGCTTCTGCTGGTCCGGCGTGAGCACCGCGCGGATCTCTGTCATTTGCTGCGTCATCACTTGCCGGAACTGCGCACGACTCGTGCTGTCGCGCGGTGCGCCGCCCGCTCGAAGCGAATCAGTCGTGAGGCGATAGCGGTCGCGGATCAGCGTGACCTGCGACTTCTGATCCGCGGTGAGGTTCAATCCATCGAGCATCTGGTCGCCGCCCTGACCGCCGCGATGGCGCATGCGTGAGCCATCGCCGCCTCGACCCCAGCCGCCCTGGCCGCGCGGCGACGCGGAATCCGATGGGGGAGGCTGCTGCGAGTGTGCGCACGCTGATACGGCCGCAGAGGCCGCGCAGAGCAGCGCACCGAGCGCGATGTGGCGTGCTCGCGTGTTCAAGTGGAACATCGATTGTCTCCTGCTAGTGTGTCCGAGTACCACCGTCGCGCGAGATGCGCGTCGTCCTCCAGTACACGCGGCGGGTGGCGGATGAGTTTATCCCTTTTTGCCTTGAACGCGCGGGGCGGGCTGCGCGTATCAGGTGGCACGCGTTCGACCGACAGCCCCGCTCCCTCCGTCATCTCCGCACCCCGATTGCCGCCGTGACACTCTCATGCGTTCGCGCCTGTCTCATCATCCAGATCGTCGCGCTCACGCTCGGCGTTGCGCGCGTGCACGCGCAGGTCGGCAGCACGACCGACATCCTCACCGGTGTCATCTCCGGCCCCGACTCGATGCCGCTCGCGGGCGCGACGGTCGATGCCACGGCGGTGGACGGACAGATCACGCGTCACGCGCTCACGGGCACCAACGGTCGCTACACGATTCTCTTCCCCGATGGCGGTGGGCAGTATCGCGTGACCGTGCGCTCAATCGGCATGGCGCCGATCGCCTTCGTGGTGAATCGGCAGGCCGATGAAGATCGTCTGGTGCGAGACGTCGCGCTCTCGCCCACGAGCGCGCGGCTGCAGGAGGTGACCGTGACCGCGCGTCGTCGCCCGCCTCGCGACGGCAGGACACCAGGCGCCACGGGACGCAACCTGAGCGGCGAGCAGGCCGAGCGTCTGCCGATCGACGCGAGCGACCTCGCGGGACTCGCGGCGCTCGCGCCCGGCGTGGTCCCAATCGGCGCGACGGACTCCACGGGTTCGGCGTTCTCCGTCGCGGGCCAGCGCCCCACGGCGAACAACATCACCCTCGATGGCCTCACCTTCGGCGGCGGCTCGATTCCGCAGGACGCCGCGCGCACGACGCGCATCATTACGAACACCTACGACGTGGCGCGCGGACAGTTCAGCGGCGGACAAGTCGCCACGACGACGAAGGGGGGCACCAATTCGCCCGCCGGCTCCTTCAGCTACTCGCTGCGCGATCGCGCGCTCGAGTGGGGAAGCGGCGAGAACGGCTCCTTCGGCGGCGCGAGCACGCAGAATCAACTTGGCGGCGGCTTCGGCGGTCCGATCGTGAAGGACAAGCTCTTCGTCTTCGGCGCCGCGCAGGGCCGGTGGCGCAGCGACGATCTCGCATCGCTCCTCAGCGCGAATCCAGCGACGCTTCAGCGGCTCGGCGTTTCGAGCGACTCCGTCGCGCGCTTCCTCTCGCTCGTGAACGGACAGGGCGTGCCCGCGCTCGAAGATGGCGTCGGCGACGACCGCTCCACCAACGCCGGCTCGGCGATCGCGCGCATGGACTACATCATCAACGACTCGCACTCGCTGATGATCCGCGGCGACTGGCGGCTCAACTCGCAGGGTCCCACGCGCATCTCGGCGTACTCGCTGCCGATGGGCGGCGGCACGATGCGTGATCAGGGCGGTGGCATCATGGTGGCGCTGACATCCCACTTCGGCAGCACGGTGATCAACGAGGCGCGGGCGTATGGCTCGATCGACGACCGCACATCATCGCCCTTCCTCGTGCTCCCCGCCGCGCGTGTGCAAATCTCGTCGCAGGTCGCCGACAGCGCGCTCGGCATCACGACGCTCGGCTTCGGCGGCAGCCCCTCGCTGCCGCAGACGGCGAACACCAAGGGGATCGAGGTGAGCGACGAGCTGTCCTGGCTCCCCGGCGACGCGTCGCATCGCATCAAGCTCGGCGGGCTGCTCAACGCCTCGCGCTTCGACCAGGATGTCACGAACAACCGTGAGGGTGTGTTCACCTTCAATTCGCTCGAGGATCTCGAGAACAACGAGCCCGCGTCTTTCTCGCGCACGCTCGCGCCCACGGAGCGATCGGGGAGCGCGGTGAATCCGGCGCTCTACTTCGGCGACACCTGGCGGAAGAGCAGCGCACTGCAGCTGAGCTACGGCGTGCGCCTCGAAGGATCGGTGTACGGCGGCGCGCCGGTGGAGAACATGCAGGTGGATTCGGCTTTCGGTCTTCGCACGAGCGACTTCCCGTCGGAGATCCATCTGAGCCCACGCGTCGGCTTCACGTGGACGCTCGGACAAGGCGGGCTCGGCGCGCCAACGACGATCATCCGCGGCGGTGCCGGCGAGTTCCGAAGCCTGACGCCGTCGGCGCTGTTCTCGGCGGCCGAGGGGGCGACGGGAGTGGCCGGAACGGAGTCGCAGCTGGTGTGCATCGGGAGTGCAGTACCGACGCCGGATTGGAGTGCCTACGCGGCCGATCCAGCATCGATCCCGACCGAGTGCGCGTCGGCGACTCCGCTCCCGCCCACCACCGCGCTCCCCGGCGTCGCGGCCTTCGATCCCGACTTCGAGGCGCCACGCGCATGGCGCGCATCGCTCGGCGTGCAGCGGCGGATACTCGACCGATTCGGCGTGAGCCTCGACGCCAGCTACGCTCGCGGCGTGAGCCTCTACGGATTCCGGGATGTCAATCTCGCAACGCAACCGGAATTCGGACTCGCGGATGAAGGCAATCGCCCCGTGTACGTGCCGGCCTCGTCGATCGTGCCTGGCACGGGCGCGGTCGACTTCTCGGAGTCGCGTGTCGTGCCGTCGCTCGGGCACGTCATCGAGATCGGGTCGAATCTGCAGTCGGACAACAAGCAGATCACGCTCGGGGTCAACGGCGTGACGGTGAGTGGCTTCACCTTTCAGGCGTCGTACACCTACATGCACTCGCGCGATCAGTCGTCGTTCTCCTGCTGCTCGGCGACACAGGGCTTCGCCGCGGCCACGACGGCGGGAAATCCGAACCAGCTCGGCTGGGCGACGAGCGATTTCCAGCGGACGCATTCCTTTCTGCTCACCGCGAGCTACGCGTTGTCGCAGAGTGTCGAGCTCACGACGGTGACGCGGCTGATGTCCGGAACGCCGTACACGCCGATGGTGGGTGGCGACATCAATGGCGACGGCGCGTCGAACGATCGCGCCTTCATCTTCGCGGCCGGCGCGCGCGACACTGTGGTGGCGAATGGCATGTCGCGCCTGCTCGCCTCGGCGTCGCCGAATGTACGCTCGTGTCTGCTGAGCCAGACGGGCGCGATCGCGAACAGGAACAGCTGCACCGGCAGCTGGCAGCCGGCCGCAGATCTGCAGATGAACTTCCGTCCGTCGTGGTGGGGGCTCGACCGGCGGACGACGATCATGGTGTCGACGGTGAATCTGCTCGCCGGGATCGACGAGGCGGTGCATGGCAACAATGATCTGCACGGGTGGGGCGGGTACACGCGTCCCGATCCGACGCTGCTATACGTGCGCGGCTTCGATCCGGTGACGCAGAGCTTCACATACGAAGTGAATCAGCGCTTCGGCTCGACGCGGGGAACGTCGAACGCGTTTCGAGTTCCATTCCAGCTGGCGGTCCAGGCGCGCTACGTCATCGGACCGGATCAGAACGCGCAGCGGATGCGCAATCTGTTCGGTGTTGGAGGCGGGCGTGGCGGTGGTCGCAGCGGCGGCGGCGGCGCACCTGGCGAGGACGCGGCGGCGAACAGCGATGATCTCGCCGACCGCCTGCAGCGCGTGCTCCCGAATCCAGCCGAGCAGCTGCTCGATCTTAGAGATTCGCTCACGCTCACGGATTCGCAGGTCGTGAGGCTCACCGCACTGCGCGACTCCACGGCGGCGGTGTACGCCGTAGTCGCGGACTCGATTCGCACGGCGGTGACGAAGGCGGGACCGAACGCAGATCCCGCGAGACTCTTCGCCGCGATGCGCCCGCAGCTCACGAAGGGGCGCGCCGTCTCACGTCAGGTGCTCGAAGAAGCGCAGAAGATCCTCACGCCGCAGCAGTGGGCGAGGGTGCCGGAGCGCATCCG
>JALYSW010000275.1 GCA_030854615.1 Gemmatimonadota bacterium | reverse complement strand
GAAGCTGGAGGACGTCGATCTACCGACGCTCAAGAAGGTGCTCGCGAGCGCGTACAAGGCGAAAAAGGCGGGCTAGACCCTGTAGATCGTCACCATCGTATCGTCGAAGGCGCGCGAGCTGGCGCCGCGCGGGAGCTCGTGGGTGATCGAGTGCTCGACGATGAGGATCCGCGAGAAGTGGCTGACGTGCCAGCTCGAAATGACGCGATCGAGCTGCCGCGAGCCGTAGGGCGGATCGGCGAACGTGATGTCGTAGCTCGCGGGGCCGAGCATGGCGGCGTAGGGGATCGCGTCGCGCTTGAAGATTCGCGTCGATTCGCGCAGGCGGAACGCGGCGATGTTGGCGCGCAGCGCGTGCAGACTGTCGGGGCGGAACTCGACGAAGTCGGCGCTCTTCGCCCCGCGCGAGATGGCCTCGATGCCGATGGCGCCGGTGCCGGCGAAGAGCTCGAGCACACGCGCGTCGGGGAGCTCATCGCGCACGAGGTCGAGCATGGCGGCGCGCACGTGCTCGGCCGTGGGGCGGACGCGGCGGTCCTGCGGGGAGACGAGATCGCGGCCGGCGTGCTTTCCGGCTACGATTCTCACGAGGTTGGGCGCGCAGAGAGGGCCATCGCGAAAATCTAGCCGGCGGTTGCGCGCGACGTTCCCCGACATTCGAAGGATCCGTGCTGCTGACGATCACCACAACACACGAGCCCGCAACTGAGCTGCGCTATCTGCTTCACAAGAATCCTGCCCGCGCGCAGAGCTTCGATCCGTCGTTCGGAAAGGCACACGTGCTGTATCCGGAGGCGTCCTCCGAACGCTGCACTGCTGCGCTGATCCTCGACGTTGATCCAGTCGGGCTCTACGCGGTCGCCGTGGTCCGGACGGCGACGGCGGTCTGCTTGCGCAGTATGTGAACGACCGGCCGTACATCGCGTCGTCATTTTTGAGCGTTGCGATCTCGCAACTCTACGGGTCTGCGCTCAACGGACGATGCAAGGATCGTCCCGACCTCGCTGCCACTGCCATTCCGCTGGTCGCGCGCCTTTCGGTCATCTCGTGTCGCGGCGGCGAGGACCTTCTCCGCAGACTGTTCGCGCCACTCGGCTGGGAGCTCGCGGTCCAGTCTCACGTGCTGGACCCGACGGTTCCTGAATGGGGAAACAGTCCCTATTTCACTGTGACGCTCACCGGCACCCATCGATTGTCGGAGCTACTTGCGCATCTCTACGTGCTCATCCCGACGCTCGACGACGAGAAGCACTATTGGGTTGGGGACGACGAGGTCGACAAGCTCCTGCGTCACGGTGAGGGGTGGCTTGCCGCGCATCCCGAGCGCGAGTTGATCGCCCATCGCTATCTCAAGCATCGGCATTCGCTCGCGCGTGAGGCGATAGCGCGCCTCGTGGCTGAAGAGGATGCCTCCGACGATGGCGACGCATCCCACACTGCTTCGGTCGCGGAAGAGACGCTCGAGAAGCCGATCGGCCTCAACGAACAGCGCCTCGGGAGCGTGCTCGGGGCACTCCGCGCGAGCAAGGCCGCGAGCGTAGTCGACCTGGGATGTGGCGAGGGACGACTTCTCAGGATGCTCCTGGACGATCGACAGTTCACGCGCGTCGTGGGGATGGATGTGTCGTATCGAACGCTGGAAATTGCTTCGGACCGACTCAAGCTCGACCGGCTGCCGCCGATGCAGCGAGAGCGGATCGCGTTGATACATGGCTCGCTCATGTACCGTGACGAGCGACTCGCAGGCTTCGACGTCGCCGCCGTCGTCGAGGTGATCGAACACCTCGACCCTCCGCGCCTCGCCGCGTTCGAGCGCGTCGCCTTCGAGTTCGCCCGCCCCGCAACCATCATCCCGACGACGCCGAACGCGGAATTCAACACGCAATGGCCAACGCTTCCGGCAGGAAAATTCCGTCATCGCGACCATCGCTTCGAGTGGACGCGAGCGCAGCTCGAGAGCTGGGCGTCGTTGGTGGCCGGTCGCTTTGGCTATGCCGTGCGGTTCGCCCCGGTCGGTCCGGTCGATGAGAACGTAGGGCCGCCGATGCAGATGGCGATTTTTACGCGGGATGATCTGCATGTCTGAGGCGGACACACCGATGACGGCACCAGTGGCGTCGCGCGTACTCACGATTCCCGAGCTCTCGCTGGTCGTGCTCGTAGGCGCATCCGGCTCGGGGAAGAGCACCTTCGCGCGAAACAACTTCGGTCCATTCGAGGTGCTATCCTCGGACTTCTGCCGCGGTCTCATCTCGAACGATGAGAATGATCAATCGCCGACCAAGACGGCGTTCGAGACGCTTCACTATATCGCGGCGAAGCGACTCGAACGCGGGCTGCTGACCGTAGTCGATGCGACCAACGTGCAGAGCGAGGCGCGCAAGCCGCTCGTCGAGCTTGCGCGCCGGTATCACGTGTTGCCCGTAGCGATCGTGCTCGATGTTTCCGAACGGCTATGCGAGGACCGGAATCGCAGCCGTTCCGATCGTGCCTTTGGCGCACACGTGATTCGGCAGCAGCACAGCCAGCTCCGGAAGTCGCTTCGAAATCTGCAGAAGGAGGGTTTCCGTCACGCGCACGTCCTTCACACGCCGGAGGAGATCGCGTCCGTGACGATCGTGCGCGAGCTGCTCTGGAACAACCGCAAAGCCGATCACGGTCCCTTCGACATCATAGGCGATGTGCACGGCTGCGCCGACGAGCTCGAAACGCTCCTCGCAACGCTCGGCTACGTGCGAGATGATGATGACACGTGGAGACATCCTGCGGGACGAAAGGCTGTCTTCGTTGGCGATCTCGTCGATCGTGGACCGCGGGTCCCCGATGTGTTGCGCATCGTGATGGCGATGGTGAATGAGGAGAGCGCGATCGCCGTCCCCGGTAATCACGATCTCAAACTCGTGCGCAAGCTGCGCGGCAAGGACGTGCAGATTATACACGGTCTGGCCGAGTCGATTGCCCAGCTCGAGCGCGAGCCGAGTGACTTTCGCGATCGAGTTGCTGAATTTCTCGATGGTCTCGTGAGCCACTTCGTTCTCGACGATGGCAAGCTCGTCGTGGCACACGCCGGGATGAAGCAGGAAATGCAGGGCCGCGGATCGGGGAAGGTGCGCGAGTTCGCATTGTATGGCGAGACGATGGGCGAGACCGATGAATTTGGGTTGCCCGTACGCTACAACTGGGCGGCGGAGTATCGCGGCCCCGCGCATGTGGTGTATGGCCACACGCCAGTGCCGGAACCGGAGTGGCTGAACCGAACGATCAACCTCGACACGGGGTGTGTGTTCTGCGGCAAGCTCTCCGCACTTCGCTGGCCCGAGAAGGAGCTGGTCTCCGTTACGGCGGCGCGCATCTACGCCGAGCCTTCCCGCCCGTTTCTGCCGGACGACTCGCGTCCGGAGCTGTCTGCGCAGCATCGCGATGACGACGTGCTGGACATCTCCGATGTGATCGGCAAGCGCATCATCACCACGCGTCTGCACCGCACGGTAACGAGTCGTGAGGAGAATGCCATCGCGGCGCTCGAGGTGATGAGCCGCTTCGCAGCAAATCCGAAGTGGCTGGTCTATCTCCCGCCGACGATGTCCCCTTCGGAAACGACGAAACGCGATGGCTATCTCGAGTATCCCACCGAAGCGTTCTCCTACTTCCGCAATCAGGGAGCGCCCACAGTCGTGTGCGAGGAGAAGCACATGGGCTCGCGCGCGGTCGTCGTCATCTGTCGAGACGAAGATGCGGCCCGCCGCCGATTCGGCATCGTGGGCGGTGGGGCAGGGATCGTGTACACACGCACGGGCCGCCCTTTCTTCGACGATGTCGTCATTGAGTCCGAGCTCCTCGGCATCGTCTCACGTGCGCTGGATCGGTCGGAGCTCTGGTCGATACTAGCGACCGACTGGATGGTACTCGACTGCGAGCTGACGCCGTGGTCGGCGAACGCGCAGCGGCTCGTTCGGGATCAGTACGCCGCGGTTGGAGCGGCAGCCAGCGCGTCGTTGCCGGATACCGTCGCCGCGATCTCGGCCGCAGAGCTTCGCGGGGCGGGAGTCGAGGGGCTTGCCGAGCGATTCACCAGTCGAGCGTCGCTCGTCGACAAATACATCAACGCTTATCAACGCTATTGCTGGCCGGTTTCAGGCGTTGCCGATCTCCGGCTCGCGCCCTTTCATGTTCTCGCGTCGGAAAAAGCAGTACACTCTGACAAGGATCACGAGTGGCATATGCGCATGTCGACAGCCATCTGCGCAGCCGACACTTCCGGTGTGCTCTTTCAGACGACACATCGGACCGTCGATCTGACTGAGCCTTCGAGCGAGGCCGCGGCGACCGCGTGGTGGGAGGAGATGACGGAACGCGGTGGAGAGGGGATGGTGGTGAAGCCGTTGTCGTTCGTAGCTCATGGGCGACGCGGTCTCGCCCAACCTGCCGTGAAGATCCGTGGACGTGAGTATCTCCGCATCATCTACGGGCCGGAATACACCCTGCCCGAAAACCTCGACCGCCTTCGGTCGCGGGGACTGCAGACCAAGCGCTCGCTCGCGCTTCGCGAGTTCGCGCTTGGTATCGAAGGGTTGGAGCGGTTTGCCCGGGGCGAGCCGTTGCGCCGCGTGCACGAGTGTGTTTTTGGTGTGCTGGCCCTCGAGAGCGAGCCCGTAGATCCGCGGCTCTAGCGGTCGCCGATCCGCTGTGCGGCACTGGTAGTGCAGTAGGCTGGGCGCCACCCTGGCCGTCGTATGTCCGCGCAGATACCGAACACCTCGTGACCCCCCTGGACGACAACTCAGCCGCCCGCCCATCCCCCGCCCCCGCCTCGCGCACTTCAGACGCGGTCACGGCCGCGGCCGCGACCATGGACAGCATGAGGATGTACAAGCTGATCGTCGACCGGGTGCGCGACTACGCCATCTTCGCGCTCGATACCTCGGGTCACATACTCAGCTGGAACGATGGCGCCCACCGGCTCAAGGGCTATTCCGCCAGCGACATCATCGGCCGGCACTTCTCCACCTTCTATCCGCCCGAAGACATCGCGAGTGGGAAGCCGACGTCCGAGTTGGAGGTCGCGCTCCGCGAAGGGCGCCTCGAGGATGAAGGGTGGCGCATCCGGAAGGACGGCTCACGCTTCTGGGCCAACGTCGTGATCACCGCGCTGCGCGACGACTCCGGCGCGCACGTCGGCTTCGCGAAGATCACGCGCGATCTGACCGAGCGGCGCGAGGCCGAAGAGATTCTGCGCGATAGTGAGGAGCGATTCCGGCTTCTCGTTCAGGGGGTGAAGGATTACGCGATCTTCATGCTCGATCCCAACGGCATCGTCGTGAGCTGGAACGAGGGCGCCGAGAGCATCAAGGGCTACCGCGCCAGCGAGATCATTGGACGGCACTTCTCGACGTTCTATTCCTCCGAAGACAACGCGAACGGAAAGCCCGCGTGGGAGCTCCGGGTCGCGCGCGCACAGGGGAGCTTCGAGGACGAAGGGTGGCGCATCCGGAAGGACGGAACGCAACTGTGGGCAAACGTCGTCATCACTGCGCTTTACAACGATCGGGGTGAGCTCATCGGCTTTGCGAAGGTCACGCGCGATCTCACCGAGCGGCGTGCCTCACAGGAGCGCGCGGTCGCCGACGCGCGACGCATCGCCGAGGTTGAAGTCGCCAATCGAACGAAGAGCGAGTTTCTCGCCGCGATGTCGCACGAGCTGCGCACGCCGCTCAACGCGATCGGTGGCTACGCCGAGCTTCTCGAGATGGAGATCGGCGGCCCCGTCACCGAGCAGCAGAAGGGCTATCTCTCGCGCATCCGCGGGAGCCAGCAACACCTGCTCGGCATCATCACCGATCTGCTCAACTACAGCAAAATCGAGGCGGGGCAGATGACGTACGACGTCGTACCCGTGCCCGTGCAGGAGATTCTCGATACCGTGCTGCCGCTCGTCGAGCCGCAGGCGATCGCGAAGAACATCAACTTCGGGAGCGAGGAGTGCCCCGCTGATCTCGTGCTCCGCGCGGATCAGCTGAAGGTGGAGCAGGTCGTGCTCAACCTCGTCTCCAATGCGGTGAAGTTCACACAGGCGGGTGGCAGCGTGAGGGTGCGTTGCTCGCGCGATGGCGATCGCGTGGTGATCGAGGTGGAGGACACAGGGCCCGGGATTCCGCTCGCGAAGCATGGCGCCATTTTCGAGCCCTTCGTGCAGCTCGGCCGCACGCGTACGAGTCAGCACGAAGGCACGGGACTCGGCCTCGCGATAAGCCGCGATCTCGCGCGCGCGATGCACGGCGACATCACCATCGAGAGCACGGTCGATGTGGGAAGCACCTTCACGCTCACACTACCACGTGAGCCCATGTGACGACACCGAACGACGCCGACAGAACGCCGCCGCCGAACGCACCGCGAGAGTTGAGCGAGAGCATCTTCTCGGTTTCCGCCGGCATGGTCGGCGTCTGTATCACCGTCATCGGCCTCTTTCGCATCGTATCGCGGTCGACGCACGTCGACAGCGTGGCGGACAACCTGCTCTCGATCGATGCACTCGTGTTTCTCACCTCGTGCTTCGCCGCGTATCTCGGATTGCGCGCGCGCCCGGCGGCGCACCGCAGATTCTTCGAACGCACCGCCGACTATGTCTTTCTCACTGGGCTGACGGTACTCTCGGTGGTCGGAGTGCTGATCGCGTACGAGGTGATCTAGCGCCTCGTCAGTGTGGCATCGTGCCGAAAATCGAGCGCCAGATCGAGCGCCGGCACCGAGTGCGTGAGCGCACCCACCGAGATCCAGTCCACTCCCGATTCCGCGACCGCACGCACCGTCGCGAGCGTGATACCTCCCGACGCTTCGACGATCGCGGCACCGTGTACGAGATCGACGCATACCCGCATCTCGGCAGGCGTCATGTTGTCGAGCAGAATCACATCGGCTCCCGCTGCAACCGCGCGCGCGACCTGGTCCCGATGGTCGCATTCCACCTCGACCTGAATGCCAGCCGGCGCTTCGCTCTGCGCGCGACGCACCGCGAGCGCGATGTCGCCGCCTAGCGTGGCGAGATGATTGTCCTTGATCAGCACTGCAGCAGCGAGATCCGCGCGGTGGTTGGTTCCTCCGCCGCATCGCACCGCGTATTTCTCCAGTGCGCGAAAGCCGGGCGTCGTCTTCCGCGTGTCGAGAATCTTCGCGTGCGTGCCGCGCACCGCGCTTACGTAGCGCGCGGTGAGCGTCGCGACGCCCGACAGTCGCTGCACGAAGTTGAGTGCCACGCGCTCCGCCGACAACAATGCGCGCGCGCTCCCCGAGAGCTCGAGCACGGGCGTGCTCTCCGCGACGTGGGCACCATCGTGTACGCGCGCGCGACATTCCGTGTCCGCCGCCAAGAGCTCGAACGCCGCGATCGCGAGCGGCAGCCCTGCGATCACGCCGGCCGAGCGAGCGACCATCAGCGCGCTCGCCATCGCCAGTGAGGGAACGACGGAGAGAGTCGTGACATCGTCGAAGGCGCGGTCCTCCTCGAGCGCCGCGCGAACGAGCGTCGTGCTCTCGGCCGCGGACAGCGGAAAGTCGAGTGGATCGCTCACTCGCCCATCGCGAAGGCGGGGGCCATCGCAGGCGTGCCGCCGATCGCGATCATGCGCTCGATCGCCAGCCGCGCGCGGTTCGCGATCTCGTCGGGCACCGTGATCCGATACTCCATCGCCGTCAGCGAATGCTTCACCTTTGCGAGCGTCGTCAGCTTCATGTACTTGCACGATGCACGCTCGTCGGCGGGGAAGAATCGCTTATCGGGATTCGCCTTGCGCAGGCGATGCAGAATCCCGACTTCGGTCGCCACGATGAATTCACTCGCATCGCTCTCCGCCGGACGGCGGATCATCCCCTCCGTCGACAGAATGTGCAGATCGATCGGGTCGATGTCGCCGGCCGAGACGCCTTCGAGGACGCTCGTCGAGCAGCCGCACTCCGGGTGCACGAGCAGCTCGGCCTCCGGATGCGCGCTGCGCATTGCCGTGAGCGATTCCGGCGAGATCCCCGCGTGCACGTGACACTCGCCCATCCAGACGTGCATGTTCGTGCGCCCCGTCATCCGGCGCACGTGCGCGCCGAGGAACATGTCGGGACCGAAGAGAATGTCCTGCTCCGCTGGAATCGAGTTGACGATCTCCACCGCATTCCCCGATGTGCAGCAGTAGTCGGTCTCAGCCTTCACGGCAGCCGTCGTGTTCACGTACGATACGACCACCGCGCCCGGATGCTCCGCCTTCCACGCGCGCAGCTGATCGGCCGTCATCGCCTCGGCCAGCGAGCAGCCGGCGCCGAGGTCGGGGAGGAGAACGGTCTTCTGCGGGGAGAGGATCGCGGCCGTCTCCGCCATGAAGTGCACGCCGCAGAAGACGATGACGTCCGCCTTCGTACGCGCGGCCTCGCGCGAGAGGCCGAGCGAGTCGCCGACGACATCGGCGACGTCCTGCACTTCCGGGCGCTCGTAGTTGTGCGCGAGGATGACCGCGTTGCGCTCTCGCGCGAGCGCGCGGATCTCGCTCTGCAGCAGCTGATCTGCGGCTGACGTGCTCATGACGCGCTCCTTCCGGCGCCGGCGCCGAAGCGGACGTGACGATCGGCCCACATGCCGCGAGGCAGTGGGAAGTCGGATCGATAGTGACCACCG
>JALYSW010000252.1 GCA_030854615.1 Gemmatimonadota bacterium | reverse complement strand
AATGTGCAGAGTGCATTCAACGGGGGTCCGAGGAGGGAAAAGTCGGGGTGGAGTTGGTTTGGACTGCGCGCGATGGAGAGGGCCGGAAGGGGCCGAGATTCGAAACGCAAATAGTGGATGCCGTGGGTTCGAATCTGCCCGAAGAAATGCCATTTCCTTCGACGAATTTGAGGGTCGTGATCGCGACGTGGTCACACGAGGCGAGCAATTCGTAGTTCACTACCTCTTCACCACCTGGCGAACGGGCGGGCGCTTTCGGCTCCTGGGGAGACCAGTTGAGGAGTAACCGTCCGCCGAACTGCAGTCGGATCTGGCCTGGCCGCGCGTTCACTGCTCGTGTAGCGGCGAACGCCGCGCGTCAGTTCGCAGCGACGGCAGACTTGGACCACGCGTCGGGTAGCAGCTCGTCGATGCGCGCCATCGGCCAGCCTGCCTGAAGCTTCGCGATCACGTCGGTGAGGTACGCGAGCGGGTCGATGCCGTTCAGGTGCGCCGAGCCGAGGATCGTGCACGCCGTCGCGATGCGATCGGCACCGGCGTCCGAGCCGGCAAACAAATAGTTTTTCCGGCCGATCGCGATGCGCCGCAGTTGACGTTCGACTTCTCCGTTGTCGATCTCGAATCGTCCGTCATCGAAGCAGCGGCGAAAGAAGGGCTCTTGGTTGACGGCGTAGCGCGTCGCCTTGTGCAGCAGAGTCCCGGGCACGAGTTTTGGGTGGATGTCGGCGATCCACGTGAACAGCTCGTTGACGATCGGCATGGAGAGCTCCGCGCGGCGCGCCTTGCGTGCGGCGGCGGAGAGATCGTCGGCCTTGCAACTGCGCTCGACGTCGTAAAGCTTCTTGAAGTACGCGAGCACGATCGCGCCTCGCGCGTCACCGGCTTGCGCTGCAGCCTCGAACTTTCGCCTGATGTGCATTCCACATCCGAGTCGCCGATTCTCGGGGACGACGGGTGCTTCCTCACCGTCGTCGTCATCGGGTGGCCTGAGCGCGCGATCGAATCCTGCGTAGCCGTCTCCCTGCATGAAGCCGCGGAACGGGCGAAGGAACTTCGCCGGCCCGTCGGCCTTCCAGTCCTTCGTGTAGTCGAACGCCACGAGGTTGCAGTCGCCGACGTAGCCCCAGATGTGTCCCTTCTTCACGCCGCGAGGATCGTCGCGATCGAGGACGCGGATGCCGGTGTCGTCCGCGCCGATCACGAACGAGCTCAGGACGCGGCCGGTGATGCGCGTCGCGAGCGGCTCGAGCACTTCGATCGCGAACGCCGTCCAGTCGCCCATGGTCGACTGCGCGATCGACACTCCGGCGCGCTCGTAGATCTGGCACTGCCGATAGAGGGGTAACGAGTCCTGGAATTTGCTCACGACGATATGCGCGAGGAGCGCGGGGCCCGGGCGACCGCGATCCATGACCTTCTCGCTGTCGGCGATCACGACGCCGTCGCCGCACGCTGCGCACGCGAGCTTCTCGCGGCGCTCTTCGATGATCTTGAAGTGCGCGGGCACGAACTCGAGGATCTCGCTGGCAAGATGACCGATGGATTTCTTCTCCTCGCCACAGCGCTCGCAACGACGAAGGGCGTCCGCGACGAGCACGTTGTGGATCTCGCGCGGGAGATTCTCCGGCAGCGCGGAACGTCCTCGCTTGCCGCGCGCGACAGGCGGCGGCTTGGCGGGTTGCGGCACTTCGCCCGTGGCCTCCGCGATCTGCTTCGCGGCCTCGGGCGCATCGTTTCCGAGCTCGGCGAACAAGAGCGAGAGCTGGTCTGCGCTGAACTTCTCGCTCTTGCGGCCGTAGAGCGCGCGAAGGGCATTCTGAAGCCGGGCCTGCAAAGCCGTGTTGCTCTGCTGCGCGCTGCCGAGCAGCGAGATCACGAGCTCGATGAGCTCGTCGACGCGGCCCGACTCCGCGAGCTCGGCGAGCTTGCCGCGAACGTCCTGGAGATCGCTGCTCGTCGTCGTCGTCACGGCGACGTCCTTCTTACTCGTCGTGATCACCACAAACAAGAGCGGATGGTCGCGACGCGCGTCTCATTGTGATCTCACGCGGCCGGAGGAAGGCGGAACCGAGTGCGTCGCCTTGCGCCGGTGAGATCGATGCCCTCCAGCACGAGCGAGAGATCGACGGAGTCGACCAAGACAACCTTCGCGTCCTCCTTCACGAGGGAGGCGAGGGCGAAGCGGCCGCGCGCGAGCCGCTTCGCGTAAATGCAGTATCCGGTGCGATCCCAGAACAGAACGCGAACCTGATTCGCGCGGCGATTGAAGAAGCAGAAGAGATGGCCCGACGTTGGATCGAGATCGAGAATGGACGACACCGCGATCGAGAGCCCATCGAAGCTTTTTCTCATGTCGACCGGAGCGACGGAGACGTAGACACGCACCGTCGGCGGCAACGTCAGCATGGCGAGCGCGCCGCGATCACGTCGAGTATGTTCTCGAGCGTCTCGCCGTCGACGCCGCGCCGAACCCGCACGACCCACCCGTCGCGCACGATCTCGATCGGCGACGACGGCTCCTCGACGCGCCGAGCGCGAAGCTCGACGCGCACCATGGCCGTCCTCTTCGACTTCTTCGGCGTCGCTTCCGTCGCTGCACGCTTGGCCAGGTGCCACTTCCACCACCGAAGCTGCTCGATGCTGACGCCGGCGCGCGCCGCAAACACGGGACCGCCGAGACCGCTATCTCCCCACGCGGCGACGACCGCCGCCCACTCCGCTGCCGTCCGCTTCTTCGCCATGCCGCCGAGTAAATCGCGAATTCGGCGCGCCGATCAGCCTGCAGTCGGGCGGACGGTTACGTTGTTCCAGCCTCCGCCGATCGTCGCGACGTTTTCGCGTAGAAGAGCGCGAGCACTGCCGCGCAGTCGGCGAGCGTGAAGTCGTCGCCATCGCCCACGGTCCCATCCCGAGGCCTTCGTCGACGAACGCGCAGGCGCATCTCGCTCTGCTCAGGCGCTGAGCGGATTTCACCCGCTCCTGACGATGGAGAGCCTTGGCAGATTGGTATGGACGCGAGGCTTCAGTGGCCGCTTTCGAGACGACTGCCTAAGAACGAACGGCTCTTCCGCAGCTCCGAAGCGGTGTCAGAGATCGAGAAATGGAGACGGACACCACTACAACGACGTCAGACG
>JALYSW010000251.1 GCA_030854615.1 Gemmatimonadota bacterium | reverse complement strand
GTTGGGGTCACTTTCGGTAGAAAGACTTTCGCCGGCGGCGCGCGCGCCGGTTCGCTGATACGCCCCCGAGCCCCGCACGTTCCGGCCGTGTCCGCCGTGGCGTAGCTTCAGAGTCGATCGCGCACTCATTCACGGGAGGTTTGTGTACGACTTCGGACTATCGTCACGGCGAATGCTGGTGCTCGCGTGTCTATCCGTCGGCGCGGCATGGCCGCCGTCGCTGCCTGCCCAGGCAAAGGAGATCGACTACGGGGCGCTGCGCGACGAGACCGTGCGCGCGATGTCGGAGTATCTGCAGATCAACACGACGAATCCTCCCGGGAACGAGCTCGCGACGGCAAAGTGGCTGAAGGCGTTTCTGGCGAAGGAGGGGATCGAGGGGGAGATCCTCGACACGGCGGAGCTCGGAAAGGGGCGCGCGAATTTCTACGCGCGGCTCAGGGGCGACGGGTCGCGGAAGGCGATCGCGCTCGTGCATCACATGGACGTCGTGCCGTCGAACCCCGAGCTGTGGACGATGCCGCCGTTCTCGGGCGCAGTGAAGGACGGCTACATATGGGGGCGCGGTGCGCTCGACATGAAGAGTGAGGGGATCATCCATCTCATGTCGATGGTCGCACTCAAGCGCGCGGGGGTGCACCTCACGCGCGACATCGTCTTCATCGCGAACGCGGATGAGGAGGTCGAGGGCACCGGCGCGATCACCTTCACGAAGCTGCATCCGGATTTGCTGAAGGACGTCGAGTCCTGATCACGGAAGGGGAAGGGACGAACGTCGAGAACGGCGTGGTGAAGTGGTTCGCGATCGGCGTCGCGGAAAAGCGGGCATATTGGCTGCGACTCGTGGCGCACGGCACCGCCGCGCACGGGTCGGTTCCGCGCGCCGACAACCCCGTGCCGCGACTCGCGCGCGCAGTGGCGCGCGCTGCGGCGTGGCAAACGCCCGTCAAACTTTTGCCCGCCGTCGATCGCTTTTTCAAGGCGGAGGCGACGCTCGAGACCGGTCAACACCGCACCTGGCTCGCGAACGCGGCGGCGGCGCTCGAGACGCCGAAGGGGCGCGCGTTCATCCTCGGCGACCCGTACCGGAACGCGATCGTGCGCAACACCGTGGTGCCCACGGTGCTCAGTGGATCGAACCAGACACACATCATTCCGCCGGTCGCATCGGCGGAGCTCGACATCCGGTTGATGCCTGACCAGGACACGACGGAATTCAAGCGGGAGCTCGCGCGCGTGATCGGCGACACGAGCGTGCACATCGAGAGGATGCCGGGCGTCATGCCCAGCTATAGCGCGGGCATCAACACCGCGCTCGTGCACGCGGTGGAGGCGCAGATTCACGAAATGCTCCCGGGCGTTCCCGTCACGACGCCGCTCGCGGCTGGCGCGACGGACCGTCCGACGTACAGCCACGCGGGAATTCAGGCGTACGGACTCGAGCCGTACATCAACGAAAACAGCGAGTCCGCGCGCGGTGTGCATGGCGTCGATGAGCGGCTCTCGATCGCCAACATCGAGTTCGGATTGAAGCTCATCACGGGAGTGATTCGCCGGATGCAGTGAGCTCCAAGGCGGGAGGATGACCCGGCGCGCCGCCGAAAAACTCTTCCGTAACGGGCGTCAGAGTGGTCGCTCCCTATTGCATCCTTCGCGGCTCTGTATACCTTCCGCCTTCGATGGACCCGTTCTCGCGAATGAACGAGCTCCTTTCACCACTCCGGAGAAAACTCGATGGCCACAAAAAAGAAAGCCGCAAAGAAGTCGGGCGCGAAAAAAGCGACCAAGAAGAAGACGACGATGAAGAAGGCCGCGAAGAAGGCCGCGCCGAAGAAGAAGCGCACGCCGAACGCGGCGTTCATGAAGCCGGTACAGCCCGACGACGCGCTCGCCGCAGTCGTGGGCTCGAATCCACTGCCGCGCACCGAGATCACCAAGAAGCTCTGGCAGTACATCAAGAAGAACGACCTGCAGGACAAGAAGGTCCGTCGCAACATCAACGCCGACGAAAAGCTTCTGAAAGTGTTCGGCGGCAAGAAGACGGTCTCGATGTTCGAAATGACGAAGCTCGTCAACAAGCACATGAAGTAACGCTCGCGCTACGCGAGTTTGGTGGAGGGGGCGCTCTGGATCAGGGGCGCCCCCTCGCTGCATCGCTCGGGAGGGACTTGTGCGGAGCCCGTGCATGCGAAGAATATCGAAGGTCCGGCGGCACCCGTCCCCTCAGCTCATAGTGCAGTGGCAGCCAAGAAACGCACGACACGCTCTCCCGCAAAAAAGTCCGTCGTTGCCGCCGCGAGGAAATCGAAGGGCGCGCGCGAGCCACTGCTCACGCGCGAATCGGCAATGTCGGTTCTCAGCGCGGTCGCGATCTTCCTCTTCATCCGCATCTTCTTCATCGCTGCGTACCACATCCCGTCCGAAAGCATGGAGCCGACGCTCCTCATCGCCGATTTCCTGTTCGTCGATGAGGTCTCGTACGGCGCGCACATCCCGTTTACGAATCTCAAGGTCCCAGGCTTCACCTCGCCGAAGCGCGGGAGCGTCGTCGTCTACGAGTCGCCGCCGCAGCTGTGCATCCCGGACACGGGCTGTCCATACGATGTCAACGAGCCGCAGCCGATCGTCGTCAAGCGCGTCGTCGCCGTTGCGGGCGACACGGTGTACATGCGGAAGGGGATGGTCTACGTCAACGGCATCGCGCAGCGCCAGGGCTTCGGTGCCATCACCGATCCGCTCGCGGCGGATGAGACCTCGCCGTACTTTGGCTGGCAGCACAACTTCGAGGTGACGGGCTCACGGTTCGGCGCTCCTCCCGCAGCGCCGACGCACGATGACTGGGGACCGCTCCTCGTACCGCAGAAGCACCTGCTCGGGCTCGGCGACAACCGCTACCACTCGCTCGACGGTCGCTACTACGGCTTCGCTCCTCTCGCGAACGTGCGCGGCCGGCCCCTGTTCATCTACTTCTCCTTCGATCTGCAGGACTGGCGCTTCCGCTGGAGCCGTTTCTTCAGCGTCATTCGCTAGTTCCCCCCGCACCGGATCACGATGACGGCAGCCGCTCCTCCTAAGCGCGCCCTGCTGCGCGACCTGACGCTTTTCGGTACAGTCGCCCTCGTCGCCGGCAACATGCTCGGCACGTCGCTCTACACACTCCCCGCCTCGGTGGCATCCGTGGCGGGGCCGATCGGCCTCGTGTCGTGGGTCATCACCGCCGCGGGATTTCTTCTCCTCGCGATGCTCTACTCGGAACTCGGCCCGCGATACCCGCGCACCGGCGGTCCGTACGTCTTCGCGCGCGAGGCCTTCGGCGAATACGCCGGCTTCCAGACGGTCTGGATGTACTGGCTCAGCGCCGTCGTCGGCAACGCGGCCATCGTCACCGGCGCCATCGGCTACGCGGTGAGCTTCTCGCCACGGCTCGCCAACAGCCATCTCCTCCAGTTCGCCCTCGCCCAGGGGATCCTCTGGATTCTTTGCGGCGTCAACATCCTCGGCGTCAAACAGAGCGCGCGCGTGCAGAAGGCGATTCTACTCATCAACATCATACCGCTCGTCCTTCTCTCACTCGCGCTCTTCAAGTTCAACCCGGCGAACTTCCACCCCTTTCATCCGAAGGGGACCTGGACTCCCGTTGCCGCCGGCTCAGCGCTGATGGTGTGGGCTTACGCCGGCATCGAGTCGGCAACGGTGCCGGCCGAGGAGATGCAGACGCCGCAGCGGACGATTCGGCTCGGCACGCTGCTTGGCTACGGGCTGGCGACGTTGATCTTTCTGTTAGCGGCAGTCGCCGTCATCGGCGCGCTGCCGAATGACGCGATCGCCTCATCGGCCCGCCCGCTCGAGCTCGCGGTTCGCGAGACGCTCGGCGAGTGGCCGGCGATTGCGGTGAGCGTGGCGGCGATCGGCGCCTCGATCGGCGTGCTCAATGGCTGGATCATGATGGCTGGACGCATTCCCTTCAGCGCTGCGCAGGACGGCCTCTTCTTTTCGGCCTTCGCGCGCATCCATCCAAAGTTCGGCACGCCGTACGTCGCCCTCATCGGCGGCTGTGTGATTACGAGCGCGATGCTGATGCTGTATTTCATTCCGGGCAGCTCGCTGCTCGGGGTGTTCAACTTCACCGTGCTGCTGGCGAATCTCGGAACGCTCTTCCCCTACATCTACAACTCGGCGGCCGCGCTCATGCTGGCGCGTCGCGACCGCGAGCGTTTCACGATGAAGGAGCAGCGCAAGACGTCGTTGCTGGCGCTGGTCTGCTTCTTTTTTCTCGTGTGGACGACGTGGGGGGTCGGGGCCCAGGTCGTGTTCTACGGATTCCTGGTGCTGCTGCTGGGCACGCCACTCTATATTTGGTTTAAGACGCGGCTACCGCTGACGGCCTGAGGGAGGCCGTCCCTCGCTCTAGGGCGTCGAAAGGGCGGCTCGCCGCCCAGGAAACCGCAACTCCGCAGGGGCTCGCGCGTCTATAGCGTGATGACGCGCCCACTCCCGCGCTGGCTTCCCAACTCCCTCGCGGGTCCCACGCAGGGACTGTGCGTCGCGACGATGCTCTTTTTGCTGATCGCGCACCCGTTCACCTCGCGTAGTGCGCTCATCGCGGACGTGCTCCTCGTCGTGCAGATCGCCGGCGCCGTGGCCGTCGCCGCCGTCGCCGCGCGCAGCGCCACCGGGACGCGCCGCACGATCTGTCTTGCGATCGCCATCGCCGCCTCCTTCGCTTTCCTCGGGCGCCTTTCCTGGATGGTCTTCGTGCTCCAGAACGGCATCGCCCCCGTGCGCCCGCTCCTCGAGGCGACGACCGGCGCGATCATGCAGCTCACGCTCACGATCGGACTCACCGCCGCTCTCGCGCGCCATCGGCATCGCAACTGGATGCGCTTCGAGGTGCTCATCGACGCGCTCCTCCTCAGCGTCGCCGTCTCGCTCCTCGTCGTGCAGGCCGACCTCGGCATGAGCGAGAACGCGTCCGCTCCCGTGCTGCTTCGCTTCTTCGCCATCGCGTGGAACATCCTCGCCGCGGCGAACATGGTGCTCGTCACCCTGCTCCTCATCTGGCGCGGCGATGCGCTCGGCTCGCGCCTTGCCGCGGGGCTCTCACTCGGGCTCGTCACTCTCGCGCTCGCGAATTTTCTCTACAGCCGACTCGTGCTCCTCGATGGGATGCCGGTGCCGCGCTCGGTGTTCGGACTCTGGACGCTGACCGAGATCTTCCTCGTCTACGCGATCGCCCCGCGCCCGCAGCAGTCGCTGGCCGAGTCGCGCGAGTCTCCGATGTTCGCGAGCGAGTCGGCGAAGGTGCGCACCTTCTCGATCGTCGCGGCGATCCTCATCGCGTCGTGGAGTGGCGCCTCCGTCGCCTTCGGCGGCTCCACCAGCCCGCTGCTCGGCTTCGGGCTCCTGGTCTTCGGCGTGCTCCTCGCTGTGCGCGCCGGTCACGCCCTCTACACGCAGCAGCGCGCGACCGTCGTCCTCGAGCACGTGGCGGTGGCCGAGCGCGAGCTGTCGGTGATACTCGAGCAGCGCGTCGCGCTGCGCACGGAGGAGCTCGCGGAGGCGCATCGGGTGCTGCAGCGCATGTGGGCGCTTGGCCAGCAGATCGCGCTCGAGCTCAACCCGACGAAGGTGCTGCAGCGCTTCCTCGAGGCGAGCGTCGACGTGCTCCGCGCGGACGGCGGCGCGATCGGCCTCGTGAGCGACGAGCGCATCACGATCACGACGACGTACGGCCACGGCGACACGCTCGCGGGCGCGTCGTTCGCGGTGCAGGAGAGCACGCTCGGCCGCGTCGCGCGCAATGGCAATCCGTGGACGACGAGCGATGCACGCACGGAGCGCGCGGGCGACGATGTGCTCGTGTGCACCGAGGCGCGCGGGCTCGTGGCGATCCCGCTCCATCGGCGCGCGGAGCGCATCGGCGCGATGATGCTCTTCGTGCGTGAGCGGCGCGCGATCTCCGACCGCGAGATGGCGCATGTCGAGGCGATGGCGGATCTGCTCTCCGTCGCGTTGGCGAACGCGGAGCTGGTGGAGACGCTGCGCAAGGCGGAGTGGCGTTTCCGTACGCTCTTCCGCGCGGCGCCGGACGCGGTGCTCACGGTGCTCGAGAGCGGACGCATCCGCGAGGCGAACGATGCGGTGACGGAGCTCGTGGGAATGCAGCC
>JALYSW010000218.1 GCA_030854615.1 Gemmatimonadota bacterium | reverse complement strand
ACGCATTCGACGAGCGTCATGTCAGTGGAGTTAGAGGCCGGCGTCCGCCGGGGTGGCGGCCGCTAAAGTGGATGCGAGCCACCGGTGCATCGCCGGATTGCCCGCGAGAAGAGAGCCGTGTGTCATCTGAATGTGTGCGTCGCCGCGCACCGTCGTCACCACGCCGCCCGCCTCGCGCACGAGCAGCATGCCGGCTGCAAAGTCCCAGGGCAGCAGCGAGAGCTCCCAGAACGCATCGAACTGTCCGCATGCCACATGCGCGAGATCGAGCGCCGCGGATCCCGGTCGGCGCATTCCCGCCGTGAGCGGCGCGACGGCGGCGAAGTGGCGCAGATAGAGGTCGAGCGACGCGTTGCCGCCAAACGGAAATCCCGTCCCGATGAGCGCGCGCGACGGATCCTCGATGCACGACACCGAAATCCGCTCGCCATTCACGTGCGCGCCGCCGCCCGCCGTCGCAGTGTAGCGATCCCCCGTGGACACATTGAGAATCACTCCCGCAACCAGCTCTCCGCCCACCGACGCCGCGATCGACACCGCGTACTCGTGGAAGCCGTGCAGAAAGTTCGTCGTCCCATCCAGCGGATCGACGATGAACACCACATCCGCGGTCGGCTCCGAGTCGGGCGAGAGCTCCTCGCCAAGGATCTCCGCATCCGGGTACGCCGCCATGAGCGCGGCACGAATGATCCGCTCCGATCCGAGGTCGACCTCGCTCACGAAGTCCGTTGCCGACTTGTTGTGCCACTCGATGTTCGTGCGGTTGACCGCACGTGCGCGGATCAACGCCGCCGCCTCGATCGCAGCCGCTTCGATGTGCGCGAGCAGCTCCGCCGCCTCAGGGAAGCTGTCTTGCACCGCTATTTGCGCGCTCGTAGCTTGGTCGGATGTCGACAATCTTCAGCGGGATTCAACCTTCGGGAGAGCTGCACATCGGGAACTACCTCGGCGCCGTCAAGAACTGGGTCGCGCTGCAGAGCAAGTACGAGTGCATCTATTGTATCGTCGACTACCACGCGATCATCGGCGACTTCGTGCCGGAGAGCCTGCGGCGCCGTACCCGGCAGATGGCGATATCGCTGTTGGCCGCGGGAATCGACCCTGCGAAATCTACGCTGTTCGTACAGTCGATGGTGCCCGAACATACGGAGCTCGCGTGGATCTTCAACACCGTCACGCCGATTGGTGAGCTGGAGCGTCAGACGCAGTACAAGGACAAGTCGCAGCGCCAGGAGAGCGTCAACGCCGGGCTGCTGATCTATCCCGTGCTGCAGGCCGCCGACATCCTCTTGTACCGCGCGGACCTCGTTCCCGTGGGCGAGGATCAGGTGCAGCACCTCGAGCTGGCGCGCGACGTCGCGCGCAAATGGAATGCAAAGTTCGAGAGCGAATACTTTCCCGAGCCCAAGCCGCTGCTCACCGCGACGCGCCGCATCATGGGACTCGATGGCCAGACGAAGATGTCGAAGTCGCTCGGCAACACCATCGGGCTGCTCGAGTCGCCCGAAGAGATATGGGCCAAGCTGCGTCCCGCGATGACGGATCCTGCCCGTGTTCGAAGGACGGATCCGGGCACGCCAGAGGTCTGCAACATCTACAGCCTCCACAAGGCGTTCAACGACCAGGCGACCGTCGACCACGTGGCTATTCAGTGCCGCACGGCCGGATGGGGGTGCATCGATTGCAAGAAGGTTCTACTGGAGGGCATGCTGCGCGAGCTCACGCCGATCCGCGAGCGAGCGATCGAGCTGGAGGCGAACCCGCAGATCGTTACCGACGCGCTCGCTGCAGGCGCCGCGAAAAGTGGCGAGATTGCACGCAGGACGATGGCGACGGTGCGCGAGACGATGGGACTTCGCTAATCGCGCGACGCTGACCCAATCCGGCGCTCGACTTGCACTTCGAGCCGCCAACTTTTTCGGGAGCTGCACGGTGGCCAACACGAATGACCCCGATGGAATGCTCACGTTGATCTGCATCACCTGCGGCAACGAGCTGTTCTTCACGAGCAAGCCGCCGGCCGACGAGCCGTGCTCGCGCTGCGGCAGCACGGTCTTTCGAACCTTCTTCACGCCGAGCGTGAAGGATGAGGCGGCCGAGTCGATGCTCGAAGACACGACCCGCTCCATCTCCCTCGACGGCGGCTCAACCGATTCCACCGCCGGCGACATTCGCGATCTGAACGCACCCTGACCAACGCCATGACGAAATCGTTGACGGGCATCTTCGGACCCGTCGTCACGACCTTCGAGGACGGGAGCGGAGATCTCGCGACCGGCGCCTTTCGCGCGAACATCAAGGCGCACATCGCCGCGGGACTCGCCGGCGTCCTCATCGCCGGCACCACGGGCGAGGCCGCACTGCTCGACGACGACGAGCGGCTACGCCTCACCGAGATCACGCGCCCCCTCGTCCCCGCCGATCGCTGGCTCCTCGTAGGGACCGGAGCCGAGTCGACGCGCGAATGCGTGCGCAGATCGAAGGACGCGGCGGAGCGCGGCGCCGACGCCGTGCTCGTCGTCGCTCCGCACTACTTCGGCGCCGCGATGACCGACGATGCGCTGTGGGCGCACTACTCGCGCGTCGCCGACGAAAGTCCGGTGCCTGTTCTCCTCTACAACATCCCGAAGTTCACGCATCTGCAGCTCGGCGCGAAGCTCGTGCGTGCGCTCGCCGATCACCCCAACATCGTCGGGATCAAGGACAGCACCGGCGACATGACGCAGCTGCGCGCGTACATCGAGGCGCAGAGCGATTCCTTCACGGTGCTCACCGGTCACGCTGGAACGCTGCTCGACGCGACCGGCTACGGCGCGCGCGGGGCCATCCTCGCCGTCGCGCTCTTCGCGGCGCCGATCGTCTTCGATCTCATGAGCGCGATCACCGCCGGCGATGGAGTCACTGCGACCGAGATCCAGACGCGCATGCGTCCGATCGCGCGGGAGATCGTGGCTGAGCTCGGGCCGCCGGGGATCAAGGTCGCAATGGATCTCGTCGGCCTCACGGGTGGCGCACCGCGCGCACCACTGCGCCCGCTCGGCGCCGCCGAGCGCGAGCGCGTCTCCACGCTGCTCGGC
>JALYSW010000424.1 GCA_030854615.1 Gemmatimonadota bacterium | reverse complement strand
CGAGGCGCGGTGACCACCACGCGACGGTCCGACCGGACCGTCTACGTCATCCTCGCGCTCTGTCTCGTCGCATCGCTCGTCGCGTCGGCGTGCGTCGGCGCGTTCAGCTTCACCCCCGCGCGGCTCGCGAGCTACCTGGCGCAGAGCGCCGGCTGGATTCCGCTGCGCGATGCGGACACGCTCGGGCGCAACGTGTTCTTCCAGTTCGTCTCCCGCGCGTGCTGATGGGCGCGCTCGCCGGCGCGGTGCTCGGCGTGTCGGGGACATTGATGCAGGGCTTGTTTCGTAATCCGATCGTGGAGCCGGGGCTCGCGGGCACGTCGGCGGGCGCCGCGCTCGGAGCGTCGCTCATCTTCGTGCTCGGCGGTGGTACCGGTGTGCTCGCGTTCAGCGCACCGCTCGGCACCTTCGCGGTACCGGTTCTCGCATTCGGCGGCGCGTTCGCGGCGACGATGCTCGTGTATCGCGTTTCGTCGTCGTTCGGGAAGGTGAATGTGTTCACGCTGCTGCTTGCAGGGATCGCGGTGAACGCGGTGTGCGGCGCGGGGACCGGCTTCCTCTCGTACATCGCCCGCGATCCGCAGGCGCGGAACGTCACGTTCTGGAGCCTCGGCACGTTCACGACGGCGGACTGGCGCGGCGTCACACTCGTCGCCGCGTGCTTCGCGGTGTGTTTCATCATCGCGCTCGGCTATGCAAAGCCGCTCAACGCGCTGATGCTCGGCGAGGACGAGGCCGCGCTCCTCGGCGCGGATCCGCGGCGCCTGATCGTGCGGCTGTTGGTGGTGAATACGATCATGGTTGCGGCAACGACGGCAATGGTGGGAGTGATCGCATTTGTCGGCCTCGTGGTGCCGCATGCGCTGCGGATGATGCGCTCCTCGAGCTACACCTTTCTGCTCCCGGCGTCGGCGCTGCTGGGCGCGACGGTGATGAGGGTGGTGGACATCGCGGCGCGCGAGGTGATTCCTCCGGCTGAGCTGCCGATCGGCATCATCACCGCGGTGATCGGTGCGCCGGTCTTTCTATGGATTCTGCTTCGGGAGCAGCGGCGAGGGAGCGCGAGCTACTATGGGTGAGGTCGAGCTTCGCGGCGTGTCGTATCGCGCGGGGCGGGCGCTCATTCTCGACGACGTGAGTGTGCGCTTCGCGCCGGGGCACCTCAACATCGTGCTCGGGCCAAATGGGGCGGGGAAGTCGACGCTGCTGCGCCTGGCAACCGGACTCGCATCTCCCACATCGGGCGACGTGCGGTACGACGGTATTTCGCTCGCGACGATGGACGCCGAGTCGCTGGCGCGGCGGCGGGCTGTGCTTTCGCAGCACGTGGAGCTCGCCTTTCCGCTCCCGGTTGCCGACGTCGTGATGATGGGGCGCTATCCGCACTTCGGGCGCGTGCCCGCGGCGCACGACAGAGCGGTCGTGGACGCTGCGCTCGAGCTGGTGGGGATGATCGACAAGCGCGAGCAGCCCTACCCGACGCTCTCGGGCGGCGAGCGGCAGAACGTGCAGCTCGCGCGCGTGCTCGCGCAGATCTGGGCCGAGGGTGAGAGCGACGTCACGCATCGGTATCTCTTTCTGGACGAGCCGATCAGCGGGCTGGATGTGCACTATCAGCTGCACATTCTGCAGGTCGCGCGCGGACTGTTGTCTCCTACGTGCACCGTGGTTGCGGTGCTACACGATCTGAACGTGGCCTTCGAGTATGGCGACTACTTCGTGTTGCTGGAGAGCGGCCGAGTCGCGATCGAGACGGGCTCCGCGCGAGATGTGCCTGCGGCGCTTCTGGATCGCGTCTTTCGCGTCCGTGCGCGGCGCGTCGAAAGCGCGGATGGCACGGATGCGCAGTGGCGCTTCGAGCTCTAGCCTTGCTCCGTTGAAATTACCAGTTATGACAGGTAATTTTCGATCATGGTAAAACATCTTCTCGAAGAGATTAAGCAGAGCAAGCCGTTCGAACGGCCGGGTGATGAGGCGATGCTGTCCATCGTCCGTACGGCGTCGGTGCTCGAGCACGCGACGAACGAGCTACTGCGCCCGTTCGGGCTCACCACGACCCAATACAACGTGCTGCGCATCCTGCGGGGCGCGGGAGCGGCGGGACTCTGCGGAAAGGAGATCGGCGAGCGCATGGTATCGAGGGTTCCCGACGTCTCCAGGCTGCTGGACCGCATGGAGAGCATGGGGCTGATCGGGAAGGAGCGCGACGCGTCCGACCGTCGGCACGTCACCGCTCGGCTCACGGCGAAGGGGCGGCGCACGCTGGAGGAAGCGACGACGCCGGAGCTC
>JALYSW010000200.1 GCA_030854615.1 Gemmatimonadota bacterium | reverse complement strand
ACTTCATCGATACGCCCGTCAAGCGCTACAGCTCCGGGATGAATGCACGCCTTGGCTTCTCCATCGCGGCGCACCTCGAGCCCGAGATTCTGATCATCGATGAGGTGCTCTCCGTCGGCGACTACACCTTCCAGGGAAAGTGCATCCGGTGGATGCAGGATCTCCTGCAGAACGGCACGACGGTGATCTTCGTCTCGCACAACATGGACGCCGTCCTTTCGCTCTGCACCGGCGCCATCCTGCTCGATCATGGAGCCGTGGTGTCGCAGGGGGAGCTGACGAAGGTCGTCGGCGATTACTACAAGCGCGGTGGACGTTGGCAGCCGAATCTGCTGCCAGAGTCGAGCGCGCGAACCGTCTCGTTCTCGGCGTCCCAGGGCTCGGATGTGATCGTCGAACCCGGCGAGCGAGTGACGTTCACACACACGATCACCGCCTCCGCCGACTGCGACCTCACGCCGGGCTTCTGGGTGAGCCGCGGAGACAAGCCAGTGGTGGACACGACGTATGCACGCATGCGCGGGCAGCCGCTGCGCCTGCACGCGGGCGAGACCGCGTGCATCGGCTGGAGCATGGCCTTCAATCTCCCCGCCGGCGTCTACGAGGTAGGCCACCACATCGGAAATTTCGCCGGCGGCTACCACGAGCATCAGAGCCGCGCGTGCATCGTCACTGTCGGCGATGATCCTCGCGTGAAGGGCGATGCGTATGTTGGGCTCGAACTGCTGGAAACGGGCGTAGATACATCCGCGCTGCACGTCGTGCCGTCTGACGCCGGCATGCCGCGATGACGCGCGGATAGCTCGAATCGCCGCCGTGCCGACCGTGCGGACGCTCATCGATACAGCCGTCATGGGTGCGCGCTGGATGCGTCTGGAGCGCCCGAGGCTGCGCCGCGCCGCGCGTACGAAGTCCCGGCGTCACCCCGCGCTGTTCGCCTCGGCGCTTCCGCCGAGCAGACGAGCTGGTCGAGCGCGTACCTCGGGAAGCGAAACTCCACGTGGTGTCGACATCGGTGCGACAGCCTTCGTATCGGTTTTTCCCTCGCGTCGACAGCGATTTTACCGACGCGCTCGAGTTTACCCGCAATGCAGTGGGAACGCTGGCGAGCGCTCCGCCCGACGTAGAGATGGCGTCCGGGCCCCGGTTCTTCACCTTCGTTGCAGCACTCTTCGTCGCCCGCCGCTTCGGAGTTCCGCTCATGCTCGTCGTCTCGAACAGATGGGATCCCAACGAATTCGTCGAGTCGCTGGGCGGCCGACCGGACGCGGTGCATCACACGCTATGCGTCAGGTACGTAGGAAGCCTGGCAGGGCAAACTCCGCCACACGACTCTCTCGCGAGCCTCGAGCAGCTGCTCACCGACGAGACGGAGTGGATCGGTCGTATCCATGTGCAGTTCATCGGCCGTCGCGGGCCGCACGGCGAAGAAGCGGTTCGAGCCTTCCGCTTCCCCGCCGTGCTCGAGATCGTCGATCACGTCGGCAAGCGTGAGGCCATCAGCGCATGCAGGACAGCGACGTACTGCTCCTGATTTCGAGGGAGGGGCTGGAGCGCTATCTCCCCGCCAAATAGTTCGACTACCTGGCCGCGCGGAGACCGGTTTTGATTTTCGGAAAGCCGGGCGAGGCGTGGCAAATGATCGAGCAACTCGGCGCCGGCGTCCTCTGTCCACCCGGGTCGGCGGCAGTGCTGCGCAAGCGGGTGGTTGAGCTATCGACCATGGACGTGTCGGCGCATGATGCAGCCATCCGGCAATGGCTGGAGCAGCACGAGCGAAATGTGCTTGCGGCTCACGCCTTCGAGATCATCGAGCCACCTGCGGCGGCGGTCAACCGAATCGTTCGGGGAAGATCTTCGTTTGCACGGCGAGCGATAGCGCGCGACCGCGAATCTTTACTGGCACGGCAGCGGCGGCGATGAGTCTGGACATTTTCAGATCCGGGCGCTCACCCAACAACCGGAGCATCGCTGCGCGACCTTCGACATTGGGCAGGGAAGCCTTCCGGTAGCGGTCGAGTGCCACCTGTATCTCCTCTGGGGTGCGCGCTTGCCACGAGCCATTGAGCGGCCACGAGTAGATCGCGTACATGCCGCGCAGCATCCCTTCGATCAACATGCGCGGCAGGCCATCGTGCTTCGTGATGCGCAAAATGCATCCCG
>JALYSW010000186.1 GCA_030854615.1 Gemmatimonadota bacterium | reverse complement strand
CTCGCGCGGCGCGCGCATCGATGCGCCTGACGACGACACCCCCGAGGCCGGCGACGCGGTGGTGCTCACGATCAACCAGTCGCTCCAGGAAATCTCCGAGCGCGCCCTCGCCGATGCTCTCGTGAAGACGGGCGCTGACGGGGGCGACATCGTCATCATCGATCCGCACGATGGCGAGATCCGCGCGATGGCGAGCCGCCGCACCGATCCCCGCTCGGCCGGCAGCCCCGCGGTGAGCGAGCCATTCGAGCCGGGATCGACGCTTAAGCCACTGATGGCGTCGCGGCTGCTGCAGCTCAAGCGTGCGAAGCCGGACGACACCGTAAACACGGAGAATGGCACCTACGTGCTCGACGGCCGCACGATTTCGGACGAGCACAAGAAAGCCGAGATGTCGCTCACCGATGTCATCCGTTACTCGAGCAACATCGGCATCGTCAAATTCACCTCGCGCTTCTCGCCGCGCGAGAAATACGACGCGCTGCGCGACTTCGGCTTTGGAATGCCTACGGGGCTTCCGTATCCTGCCGAAGCGGCGGGGACGCTGCGCCTTCCGAAGGAGTGGTCGAAGCTCTCGCCGGCGTCGCTCGCGATGGGCTACGAGATCGCGGTGACACCGCTCCAGCTCGCGGCCGCATACGTGCCGATCGCCAACGGAGGGTCGATGCTCGAGCCTGCGCTGATCCGCGAGATTCGCGCGCCCGATGGCAAGGTTCGCTATCATCATGAGCCGAGGGTGCTGCGGCGCGTGATGGACCCGGACGTCGCGGCGGAGGTTCGGCGGATGCTCGTCGGCGTCGTCACCGGCGGCACGAGCAAGGAAGCAGCGATGCTCAACTTCGATGTGGGAGGAAAGAGTGGCACGTCGCGACGCACGGTCGGCAAGCATGGTTACGGCGCTGGCGCCTACACGGCGTCGTTCGTCTCGCTCTTCCCGGCCGAGGCGCCGCAATACGTGATCCTCGTGAAGCTGAACAATCCGAAAGGCGACATCTTCGGCGGCTCGACCGCCGCGCCCGTGTCGAAGATCGTGCTGCAGGCTGCGCTCGCGGCTCGGGATGCGTCGCTCGATCGCGGGCCACTCGCTTCGCGCGACTCGCTTGAGCCCGAGGCAGACAGCGAGGCGCGACTCGCCGCCGTCGAGGATGACGACACGCTGCCACCTGTGGTGCTCGACGTCGGTCGCGCACGTCGTTCAACTGCGCTCGCGCCAACTCCGCGCGCCGTCCCCGATGTGCGCGGGCTCTCGGTGCGCGCCGCGACCTTCGCGCTGCATCGCGCGGGCTTCAACGTGCAGCTCGACGGGTTCGGCTCCGCCCGCTCCACCGCTCCCGCGGCGGGAAGCATCGCGCAGAGCGGCACGGTGGTACGCGTGAGCGCGCAGTGACGCCGATCGTCGTCGAGCGCATCGTCGCCGCGCTCAAACACGCGGGGCTGCTCGTGGAGATCTCCGGGACGCTTCCCGAGACCGTCGCCGACATTACCGACGACAGCCGGCACGTCGCGGCGAAGGGCTTGTTCATCGCCGTCCACGGCTCGGCACGCGACGGCCACGACTTCCTCGCGCAGGCCGAAGGAACGGGAGCGGCGATCGCGATCGTCGAGGATGCAGGGCGCACGACGCTCCCCACCATCGTGGTGCGCGAGGGACGGCGCGCGGCGGCAATCGCGGCCGCTACCGCCTTCGAGGATCCCGCAAAGCAGCTTCGTCTCGTCGCCGTCACCGGCACGAACGGGAAGACGACCACCGTCGGCATCCTCCGGCATCTGCTCGACAAGCCCAACGCGCGCAGCGCATCGATCGGGACGCTCGGCATCCTCCTCGGCAGCGAGGGGGTGCCGGTGGGCGGTAGTGCATCGCTCACGACGCCCGGGCCCGTCGAGCTGCAGCGCGCGCTGCGTGCGCTGGTCGACCGCGGGGTGAAGACCGTCGCGATGGAGCTCTCGTCGCACAGCCTCGATCAGCGGCGCGCGGAGACGCTCGTTTTCGAGGCCGGCGTGTTCACCAACCTCACGCGCGACCATCTCGATTACCACGAGACGATGGAGGCGTATCTCGCTGCGAAGGCGAAGCTGATCGGGCTCCTCGGCTCGCGCGGCACGGCCGTCATCAATCTCGACGACAAGGCGTGGACGAGTCTTCCGCAGGCGCACTCGCTCATCACCTTCGGGCGCGACCCCGAGGCAATGGTGCGCGCGGAATCAGTGCTGTTCCATCCGCGCGGAAGCGAGTGGCTGCTCGTCGCCGACAATCAGCGGCATGCGCTGCAGCTCCCGCTCATCGGCGACTTCAACGTGAGCAACGCGCTCGGGGCGGCGGGGGCGGCGTGGCATCTCGGGATGACACTGTCGGCGATCGCGGCTCGACTGCGCACGGTGCCGCAGGTAGCGGGGCGCCTCGAGGTGATTCACGAGCGACCGACGGTGCTCCGCGACTATGCGCACACGCCCGATGCGCTCGAGCGCTCGCTGGCGGCGGTGCGGCCGTTCGCGCGGAAGAAGCTCTTCGTCATCTTCGGCGCCGGCGGCGACCGCGATCGCGGCAAGCGCCCGCTCATGGGCGCAATCGCCGAGCAGGGGGCCGACTTCGCGATCGTGACGAGCGATAATCCGCGCACCGAGGAGCCCGTCTCGATCCTCGAGGATATCGAACGCGGCATGCGGCTCGCGAATCACGAGATCATCGAGGACCGGCGCGATGCGATCCAGCGCGCGCTCGTGCTCGCGGGCACAGAGGATGTCGTGCTGCTCGCGGGAAAGGGGCACGAGACGTATCAGATCCGCGGCACCACGTCGTATCCGTTCGACGAGAAGGAGATCGTGGCGGAGCTGACGGCGTGATCACGCCGACCTTCTGGACGATTGCGCGCATCGCGGATGCGTTGCGCGACGAGAGCACGGGGGCGATCCCGCGCGACGATCGTCCGATCGCACGGGTAGCGACCGACACCCGCTGCATCGCGCCGGGCGACTGCTTCCTCGCGCTCATCGGGGAGACGTTCGACGGGCACGATTTCCTCCGCGAGGCGATCGACCTCGGGGCGACCGCCGTGATCGTGTCGCACCCGGGCCGCACCGCGGGGCTCGGCGTGCCCGTGTTTACGGTGCGGGACACGCTCGTCGCGCTCGGTGCACTCGCGCGCTACCGCCGGCGCGCGTGGAGCGGGACCGTGATCGGAGTCGGCGGCTCGAATGGGAAGACGACGACCAAGGAGCTGCTCCACGCGACACTCGCTGCGTGCTTCAGCGTGCACGCTACCACCGGAAATCTGAACAACCTCATCGGCGTGCCGCTCACGCTGCTCGCGCTGCCGGATGACGCGGATGTCGCGGTAATCGAGATGGGGATGAACGTCCCGGGTGAGATGGCGCGGCTGCGCGGCATCGTCGAGCCGGACATCGTGGTCATGACATCGGTATCGGAGGAGCATCTCGAGGGGCTCGGGAGCCTCGAGGGTGTGATGCGCGAGGAGTCCGAGCTCTTCGATGGGGCGAAGATCGCGGTGGTGCCGGCCTCGCAGCCGGAGATCGCGGTGGCGGCTCGGGGACGAGCGGCGCGCGTCATCAGCGCGGGGCTCGACTCCGGCGACGTGCACGCGTCGCGCTGGAGCGTCGGCGCCGATGGGCTCGGAGAGATCGAGATCGATGACACGACCGTGCGTCCTCCTGCCCGCGGCGCGCACAACCTGCGCAACGCGATGCTCGCGCTCGCCGTCGCGCGCGAGCTCGGCATGACGATGGCAGACGCTGCGCGCGGGATGTCGCGCGCGACCTTCCCGTCCATGCGCATGGAGCTCGCGCCAATCGGGAAGGGTCGCGCGACGCTCATCAACGATGCGTACAATGCCAGCCCGGCTTCGATGCGCGCGGCGATCGACATGCTCGCCGGCGCCGGACTGGGACGCCAGCGCGTCGCGGTGCTCGGCACCATGCGCGAGCTGGGGACCCACGCGCCGAGACTGCACGAGGAGATCGCCAGGGCCGTTCTCGAGTCGCCGGTGGAGATTGTCGCGGGAATGGGCGAGATTGGCGAGGCGCTCCGAAGCGTCGGCTCGAACGATCCGCGCGTGATCGTCGGGAGCGACATCGAGGAGCTCTGGGCGGCGCTCGAGCCTCGTCTGGCGCCGAACGCCGTCATCCTTCTCAAGGCCTCGCGAGGCGTGAAGCTGGAGCGACTCGTACCTCCTCTCACCGAGTGGGCAAATCGTTAGTGCTCTACCATTTCCTCACGCCGCTCGTCGGCAGCTGCCGGCTCTGTATCATCTTCAACGTCTTCAACTACATCACCTTCCGCTCCGCCGGCGCGGCGGTGACGGGATTGTTGATGGCATTCCTCGTCGGCCCCTTCGTCATCCGGCGTCTCCGGTCGATGAAGGTGCGCCAGGTGATACGCGCGGGGACGCCGGATAGCCACCAGGAAAAATCGAGCACCCCAACGATGGGCGGCGTGATCTTCCTGATCGGCGGGCTCACCGCGACGTTCCTCTGGATGCGGCTCAACAACCGCTACGTCTGGATCGCGGTGCTCGCCACGGCATGGATGGGGTGCATCGGCTTCGTCGATGACTACCTCAAGCTCAAGCAGCAGCGGGAAGGGAAGAAGAACGAAGGGCTCGTCGAGCGCTACAAGCTCGTCGGACAGATCACCCTCGGCATCGCGCTCGGCGTCGCACTCTGGCTCTCGCCGCTCTCCAATCTTCCGGGCGCCTCGACCACGATTCCCTTCTACAAGTACGTGCTCGTCGTGCCGGTGTTCGCGTGGCTGTACGTGCCGTGGGTCGCGTTCGTGCTCACCGGAACCAGCAATGCCGTGAATCTCTCCGACGGTCTCGACGGTCTGGCGACGGGGCTTTCGGCGATCGCCTTCGCCACCTTCGCGATCTTCGCGTACCTCATCGGCCGCTTCGACGCGAGCCAGTATCTGCAGATCTACTACCTGCGCGGCTCCGGCGAGCTCACGGTGTTCTGCAGCGCGCTGGTCGGCTCGCTCATTGGCTTCCTCTGGTACAACACGCATCCGGCTGAAGTCTTCATGGGCGACACGGGCTCGCTCGCCCTGGGCGGAGCGCTGGGCGCGGTCGCCATTCTCCTGAAGTCGGAGTTCCTTCTGCTGCTGGTCGGTGCGGTATTCGCGGCGGAGACGGTGTCGGTGATCATCCAGCGCTCGGTGTTCAAGTACCGCCGGAAGCGCTACGGCTTCGACTACGCAAAGGCGCATCGAGTATTCCTGCGCGCGCCGCTGCACCATCACTTCGAGCTGAAGGGGTGGCAGGAGTCGCAGGTGGTCGTGCGCTTCTGGATTCTCGGCATCCTCTCCGCGCTGGTGGCTCTCAGCACCCTGAAGCTGCGATGATCCCCGCGGAGTGGAGGGCGGGCGAGGCGGCGGTCATCGGTCTCGGGCGCAGCGGCGTCGCCGCGTCGCTCCTGCTCGCGCGCCATGGGGTGCGCGTGTACGCCTCTGATGGCGGCAGCGATGCGACTGCGACCGCCGGCGCGGCGAAGCTCGCGGAGGCGGGAATCGATGCGAGTGCGGGCGCCCACGAC
>JALYSW010000184.1 GCA_030854615.1 Gemmatimonadota bacterium | reverse complement strand
ATCGTCGACGCCGAAGGGATGGTGCTCGGACGACTCGCCGCCGAAGTCGCACAGATCATACGCGGCAAGCACAAGCCGATGTTTACGCCGCACATGGATACGGGTGACAACGTCATCGTCATCAACGCGTCCAAGGTTCGCGTCACGGGCCGCAAGGCGGAGCAGAAACGCTACTTCCATCACACCGGCTACATGGGCCACGAGCGCTTCACGCCGTTCGCCACCATGATCGCCAAGCATCCGGATCGTGTGATCGAAAAGGCCGTGTACGGCATGCTTCCGAAGACCGCACTCGGACGTCAGGTACTGCGCCTCAAGCTGCGCGTCTACGCGGATGCGGATCACCCGCACACCGCTCAGCAGCCCACCGTCCTCAAACTCAGTCAGAGCGAGAGTAAGTAATGGCCGAAGGGATTACGCACACGATCGGACGCCGCAAGGAAGCGGTCTGCCGTCTCTACATCCGCGCCGGCTCCGGCAAGTGGGATGTCAACGGTCGCACGCTCGGCGATTACTTCCCGCGGCCGACGCTCGTATCGGCGATTCAGCAGCCGTTCACGGCCACCGACACGCTCGGACGCTACGATGTGAAGGCGAAGCTCGAAGGCGGCGGTCAGAGCGGACAGGCCGGCGCGCTGCGCCTCGCCGTCTCCCGCGCGCTCGTCGAAATGGACGAGACGCATCGCCGCAAGCTGCGTGACCTCGGCCTCATGACGCGTGATTCGCGCTCGGTCGAGCGCAAGAAGCCGGGTCGTCCCAAGGCCCGCAAGCGGTTCCAGTTCTCGAAGCGGTAAGCAGCTGCAGTATCTCTGCGCGGCGTAGATTTGCGCAGAGAATCTTTCACGCTCTCCGAGTTGCTTCAGGGTGCCGCCACGAGCGGTCTATCGCAACGGTGACGAGAGCGGCCGAATCAACCCGAAGGGATTACACGCACTCATGACTCTGCCCAACCTCGATCAATTGCTCGAAGCCGGTGTCCACTTCGGACACCAGACCCGCCGCTGGAACCCGAAGATGCGCAGGTACATCTTCGCCGAGCGCAACGGGATCCACATCATCGATTTGCAGAAGACCCTTCGGCAGCTCGAGCTCGCGCAGAAGCTCGTGCGCGATGCGGTGCTGCGCGGCGAGAACATCCTCTTCGTTTGCACCAAGCGCCAGCTCAAGGGGATCGTCCAGGCCGAAGCCGAGCGATGCGGCGCGATGTTCGTCACCGAGCGCTGGCTTGGCGGCATGCTCACGAACTTTCAGACGGTCAAGAAGCAGATCCGCCGCCTGAAGGATCTCGAGGCCGGCAGCGAAGAAGGCGGCGACTTCCAGAATTACACGAAGAAAGAGCAGCTCATGATGTCCCGTGAGCTCGAGAAGCTGAACAAGTACCTCTCGGGCATCAAGAACATGGGCCGTCTCCCGGGCTTGCTGTTCATCGTCGATTCGAAGAAAGAGAAGATCGCTGTCACCGAGGCGAACAAGCTCCAGCTGCCGATCGTCGCCATCGTCGACACGAATGCCGATCCCGATCTCATCTCCGTGCCGATCGCCGGCAACGACGATGCGATCCGCTCGGTCGAGCTGATCACGAAGGCGATTGCGGACACGATCGCCGAGGCACGCCGCGAGGCGCCGAAGCGCGAAGAGTCCGAGGAAGGCGAGGAAGGGCAGACGACGTACAGCTCCGATCGCGGAACCGAGCCCGCTGAGGAGGGCGAGAAGCGTCGCCGCAAGCGGCCCCGCCGGCGTGCGAAGCCCGAGGCGATTGCTGCCCGCCTGAACGTCGGCGGAGCGCCTGCGGATGCTCCGGATGCAGGGGCGCCGCCCGCAGACGAGGCACCAGCGGAGTAGGGTCGTGCCGGAGTAGTGTCCGGACCGCCTTCGAAGTAAACTGAGACGCCGCCGGCCCCGCCGGCGGCGTTCTCGTGAATGACACATGATTGATGCGGCCGCGCGGGGTGCTGCGGCTGCCCGAGACCAGAACACGCTGATCGCGTGAAGGATTGAACATGGCAACTACGACGGCATTTACGGCAAAGCACGTTCAGGAGCTCCGCCAGAAGAGTGGCGCGGGCATGATGGACGCGAAGCGGGCACTCGAAGAGGCGGGCGGGGACATGCAGAAGGCGGGCGAGCTCCTGCGCGCCAAGGGGATCGCGAAGGCCGAGAAGCGCTCGGACCGTACCGCGAGCGAGGGACGCGTCGGCAGCTACATCCACCACAATGGCAAGGTCGGCGTGCTCGTCGAGGTGAACTCCGAGACGGACTTCGTTTCAGGCACCGATGAGTTCAAGGAGCTCGTCCGCGAGATCGCGCTCCACATCGCGAGCGCCGCGCCACTCGCCGTCGATCGCGATGGCATCCCGGCAACGGAGGTCGAGCGCGAGCGTCGCATCGCCGAGCAGCAGTTCGCCGAGAGCGGCAAGCCCGAGTCGTTGCGCGAGAAGATCGTGCAGGGGAAGGTCGACTCGTACTACAAGCAGCACACGCTGATGTCGCAGGAGTATGTGCGCGACAACAAGAAGACGATTGGCGATCTCGTGAAGGAGCTCTCGGCCAAGGTCGGCGAGAACATCGTCGTGAAGCGCTTCGCCCGCTTTCAACTCGGGCAGGAGTAATCGCCAGCGTGTCGACGCTCAAGTATCCGAGCGTGCTGCTCAAGCTCTCCGGTGAAGCACTCGCCGGAGAGCGCACCACCGGTTTCGACTTCGACGTCCTCGATCGCCTCGCAGGGGAGATCAAGGAGGTCGTCGCGTTGGGGACCCGCGTCGGCGTCGTCATCGGCGGCGGGAACATCGTCCGCGGCGCGCAACTCTCGAAGATGGGAATGGATCGCGTCGGCGCCGACTACATGGGAATGCTCGGCACGGTCATCAACGCGCTCGCGATGCAGGACGTACTCGAGAAGAAGAACATCGACACCCGCGTGATGACCGCGATCCGCATGGAAGAGATCGCGGAGCCGTACATCCGCCGTCGCGCCCAGCGTCATCTCGACAAGGGGCGCGTCGTGATCTTCGCCGGCGGCACCGGCAATCCGTACTTCTCGACGGACACCGCGGCTGTGCTGCGGGGGATCCAGATGAAGGCCGACGTCATCATCAAGGCGACGAGCGTCGACGGCGTGTACTCCGCGGATCCGAAAAAGGACACGAATGCGACGATGTACGAGACGATCTCGTACAAGGAAGTCATTCGCGACGAGCTCGGGGTGATGGATCAGACCGCGATCACGCTCTGCCGCGAAAACTCGATGCCCCTGATCGTCCTCAACATTTCACGCCCGGGCTCCGTCGCCAGCGCGATACGCGGCGATCGGGTGGGCACACTCGTCCAATGAGCACGATTCCGCAGTTCGTCAAAGACGCGCGCGTCAGCATGGACAAGGCACTCGAGAGCTCCCGCAAGGAGTTCTCCTCGATCCGCAGCGGCAAGGCGTCGACTACGCTCCTCGACACGATCCGCGTTGATGCCTACGGGCAGTCGATGCCGATGACGCAGGTCGGCAGCGTCTCCGCTCCCGAGGCGCGGCTCCTCACGATCACCCCGTGGGACAAGGGGTTGACGCAGGCGATCGAGAAGGCGATTCGCGACTCCGATCTCGGACTCAATCCGATGAGCCAGGGCGGCGTGATCCGTGTGCCGCTGCCGTCGCTCAACGAGGAGCGCCGCAAGGAGCTCGTGAAGGTCGTGCATCGTCTGGCCGAGGAAGGACGCATCGGCGTTCGCCACGCGCGCACGATCGCGCGCGACGCGATCAAGAAGCTCGACAAGGCTCCTGAGGACGCCAAGAAGTCCGCCGACAAGGAGCTCCAGAAGCTGCACGACGAGCACATCGCGAAGCTCGAAGAGATGCTGAAGTCGAAGGAAGCCGAAATCCTGGAAGTGTAGGTCCGCTTCTGATGACGACGCTCTTCGACAGTCCGCAGGTCGCGCGATGAAGGCGCCCGAGATGCTCGCCCGCATTCGTGAGCACGGCGCGATTCCGCGGCACATCGCGATCATCATGGATGGCAATGGACGGTGGGCGCGCGAGCACAGCCTTCCGCGTCCGTTCGGACACCGCTCCGGAATGAAGTCGGTGCGCGAGGTCGTCGAAGGGGCGATCGAGGCCGGCGTCGAGGTGTTGTCGCTCTTCGCATTTTCGCAGGAGAACTGGCAGCGGCCGGTGACCGAGATCCAGGCGCTGATGTCGCTGCTCGAAGAGTACATCGCGCGCGAGGCAGCCGAGCTGTCGGAGCAGGGCGTGCGCGTGCAGGTGCTCGGCGATCTCTCGCGGCTGACGCCGGCGGCCGACGCCGCGGCGAAGAGCCTGATCGCGACTACAGCGCACAACGACCGGCTGCTGCTCAACCTCTTCATCTCCTATGGCAGCCGAGCCGAGATCGTGCGCGCGGCGCGGATGCTCGCGGATGATGTGCGTGCCGGGCGAATGGACCCGTCGGAGATCGATGAGGATGCGGTTGCCGCACGGCTGTACACCGCCAACGTTCCCGATCCCGATCTGCTGATTCGCACGTCGGGCGAGCAGCGCATTTCGAACTTTATGCTCTGGCAGCTCGCGTACGCGGAGCTATACATGTCTCCGGTGCTCTGGCCGAACTTCCGGCGGCAGGAGCTGTTCGAGGCGATCCTCGACTTTCAGAAGCGCGACCGCCGCTTCGGCCGCGTTTTCGCGTAGTGGCGCTCTCGAATCTCGCGGCGCGCGTGCTCGTTGCCGTCGTCGCGATCCCGGTGGTCATCGGCGCGGTGTATATCGGCGGGATCGTGCTCGCGGTGACGCTCGGCATCGTCTCGGCGCTCGCGGTGCGCGAGCTTTACGGCATCGCGAAGGCCGGGGGCTACACGCCGCTCTCGCGCACCGGAATGGCAGGCGCGTTCCTGCTCCCGATCGGGGTGCACTTCTTCCATACCGGATTGTTCATCCCGCCGGAGATCGTGCTGGGCGCGGTCGTGATCGCGGCGGTCTTCACGCTCGTGCTCTTTCGGCGCTCGCCGGAGCAGCATCCGCTCGGCGCTGCCGCGGTGACGCTACTCGGCGTGATCTATACTGCGGGCTTTCTCTCCTTTGCGTACGCGCTGCGCTACCACAACTACGTCGTGACTGCGCAGGCGGGAAGCGCGCTCGTCTTTTATCCATTCGTGCTCACGTGGATCTCGGACACGGCGGGATACTTCGTGGGACGCGCGCTGGGGAAGTCGAAGCTGATGCCCAGCGTGAGTCCGGGGAAGACGCGGGCGGGTGCGGTGGGCGCGCTGGTATTCTGCATGCTCGCGAGCTGGGGGTATGCGCATTGGGTGCTCGTGCCGTACGCGAGCCTCGGGCTCCGCACGGGGACGGCGCTCGTGCTCGGCGCGCTGATTGGCGCGTCGGTGCAGATCGGTGACCTGGTGGAGTCGCTGCTCAAGCGCGAGGGCGGCGTGAAGGACAGCTCGCACCTGATTCCCGGCCACGGCGGAGTGCTCGACCGTATCGACGGGATGCTCTTCGCGCTGCCCGTCGCCTACTTCCTGTTCACCTTTCCGCACGTGCTTCTCTTCAAGCCCCGATGACCGCGCGCGGCGTGGCGGTGCTCGGCTCGACGGGATCGGTGGGGACGACGGCGCTCCGTGTGCTTGCGCGCCACAGCGATCGCTTTCGCGTGGCGGCACTCACGGCCTTCTCGAACACGGAGCTGCTCGCGGCCCAGGCGGCGGAATTCAAGCCGTCGTTCGTCGGCGTGTGCGTGAACGGCGAGAGCCCGCACCCCGGATGGGCGGAAGGTGTGGACTGTCTCGTCGAAGCCGCAACGCGGAGCGACGTGTCCATAGTCATCAACGCGATCGTCGGCGCCGCGGGGCTCGATGCGACGCTCGCGGCGGTGATGGCGGGGAAGCGTGTCGCGCTCGCGAACAAGGAGTCGCTCGTGATGGCCGGTGCGCTGGTCGCCGAGGCGTGCAGGCGGGGCGGGGGTGAGCTCGTGCCGGTGGACAGCGAGCATAGCGCGATTTTGCAGTGCCTCGCGGGGCGCACGAGTGCGGACGTGAAGCGTCTCGTGCTCACGGCGTCCGGTGGTCCCTTTCGCGAATGGGATTCCGCCCGGCTCGCGAACGCGACCATCGCGGACGCGCTGCAGCATCCGACGTGGCGCATGGGGAAGAAGATCTCGATCGACAGCGCCACGCTCGCGAACAAGGCGCTCGAGGTGATCGAGGCGCACTTTCTCTTTGGATTGTCGTACGACCAGATCGAGGTCGTGGTGCATCCGCAGAGCATCGTGCACTCGTTCGTCGAGTTCGTGGATGGCAGCGTGCTCGCGCAGATGGGGATGCCGAGCATGGAGCTCCCGGTGCTGTATGCGCTCACGCATCCCGAGCGCATCGCCGATGGCGCGATGCCCGCCTTCGACCCGGTGGCGTGGCCCGCGCTCACATTCGAGCGCGTGCGTGGGGAGGATTTCCCTGCGTTTGCGCTTGGGATCGAGGCGGGACGCCGAGGCGGCGCGGCTCCTGCAGTGTTCAACGCCGCGAACGAGCAGGCGGTCAGCCTTTTCCTCGAGAACCGGATAAGCTTCATGGACATCGCGAGCGCGATCGAGAGTGCGCTCGCCGCGTGCGGCGATGGCCCGGCCGATACGCGCGCGGCGGTCATGTCATCCGATGCCGCGGCGCGACGACACGTTCAGGAGAAGTTTGCATGCTAGAGTGGCTCCGCACCCCCGCCGCGATCGTGTTCGTCTTCGGGATCGTGATCTTCGTTCACGAGCTCGGGCACTTCATCGCGGCGAAGCTCATGGGCGTCTACGCGCCTCGCTTCTCGATCGGGTTCGGGCCGGCGCTGCTCAGCCACAAGTGGGGCGAGACGGAATACATCCTCGCCGCGCTTCCGCTGGGCGGCTACGTGCGCATGGCATCGCGCGAAGACGAGTCGATGGCCTTCATCGAGGGCGGCAGCGAGACGCCGACCGAGGGCGACAAGGCGACGAGCGCGGGAGCGAACGGTGCGCCGGCGATCGTTGCCGAGGAGAAGAAGCCCCGCTACTACGATCCGAACGGCATGGCACCCTTCGGCCCGAGGCCGGTACCGGAGAATCGCTGGCTGGAGTCGAAGTCGCTGCTCGCGCGACTCTTCATCATGCTGGCCGGCGTGACGATGAACTTCACGCTGGGATTCCTCATCATCGCGGGGATCTTCATAACGGCGGGCGAAGTCGTATATCAGACGCGTGAGATCGGCGACATCGCCGGCGTCGCGGCGAGCGACAGTTCGTTTCGTTCGCTCGCACCCGGCGACACGATTCTCTCCGTCGACGGGCATGTGGTAAAGAGCTGGAACGACGTCGGCGAGCGCGTCGCTTCCGATTCAGCGCCGACGCTCGTGATCGTGACGAACCGCGGCACGACGTCGATCCCCGTGCAGGACTCCGGCGCGCACTCGCGTCTTGCCATCGTGAGCACCGTGCTTCGCCCATATCTACCACCCGTAGTGGGGCAGGTCGTCGCCGGCCGCGCGGGCGAGCGCGCGGGGCTCAAGGCCGATGACAGCGTCACCGCGGTGAACGGCGTCCCCGTGCGCGGATGGTTCGGGCTCGTCAGGCAGATAGAGGCGTCGCCCGGAAAGCCGTTGACGCTCAGCGTCAGTCGTGCTGGAACGGTGCAGTCCGTGGTTGTGACTCCCGATTCGACGTCCGATGTCAATCCGATTACACAGCGCGACACCGTGCTCGGAAAGATCGGCGTCGGGCTCAAGGATCTCGGCTCGCGCCGCCCGATCGGCTACGGCGAAGCGATCAAGGGCGCGTGGCTCACAACGTGGGGAAACGCCGGACTGATCGTGCATACGCTTCAGCGACTGGTCACAGGGCATCAGAGTGTGAAGGGGCTGGCGGGCCCGGTCGGCGTGGGCGTCCAGGCGGGACAGGCGGCGCAGCAAGGCTGGCAGTCGCTGCTCTCGCTGCTCGCGCTGCTCAGTATCAACCTTGCCGTAGTAAATCTCGTCCCGATTCCGATCCTCGATGGCGGGCAGATCCTGATCATGATCGCCGAATCGATCAAGGGGCATGCGCTCGCGCCGCGCACGCGCGTACTGTTGTTCTACAGCGGTTTCTCCGCGATCGTGCTCCTGTTCTCGATCGTCACCTTCAACGATCTCACGATGCTCGTGAAACGGCTCTTCCACCTGTGAGCACGCGCCTCGCTTTCTTCGGCGTCGCCGCCGCGCTCGCGCTGCTGTGCACACCCGCGCGCGCGCGTGCGCAGGAAACCGCCTATCGCTTCGAGATCGCGAGCGTCGGAGACAGCACCGTCACCCTCTCCACCGAGAAGCACGAGTGGGTGCGCGCAGGACAGAAGGGAATCGCCGTCGATCCGATGCGGCACGATGCGCTCGTCGCGCGCTTCGTGATCCTGAAGGTCGACGTGAAGAAGAAGCGCGCGCTCGCCGTCGTCACCGGGCAAACCACGCAGCTGACGCTGAATCACGTCGCGCTCATCGACCGCCCGAACAGGAAGTGGTATCAGCAGCCCACGCTGTGGATCGGCGCTATAGTGGGCGGTGTGATCGGAGCCGTCGTCGCGCACTAGGATGTTGCGCGCGCGGTAGTGCTACGGCGTTCGAGCTACTGACAGATCAACCGTACTCGCAGATGTGCCGTGGCGCCCGTGCTGATGGTCACCGTCCCCGAGTAATCCGCGCAGTACTTCGCTGAGACGTGAAGCGAGTACGATCCCTCCGGCACGAGCACGGGCGCCCCAAGCGGCACCGCGCCAGACGCGATCTCGTGTCCGCCACTCGACAGCACGTAGCGGCCGCCGGTCGGCGCCGCATCGAGGGTAAACGTTCCGCATCGCTTCGGCGTGAACTGCACCGTCGTCGTCCCGCTTTCGTTCACGCGCACATCGCGCGCGTCCTGTGCGGAGGCGCACGCGGCCGGCGCGACCAACGACACGATCACGTGATGCACGCCGGCCGTGATCGACTCCGCATGCCAGGTGCCGCGCCCCACGACAGTGCCATCGACGCTGATCGTCGCATCCGCCGGCCCCGCGACGCGCAGCACACGCTCGGGTGACTTCACAACGGGCTTGCGCACGGCCGCCGTGCGCGTTGTGCGCTCAGCGGCAGCGGCGATCGAGTCGCGCTGCACGCTGTCGGGCACCGGCACTGTCACCGGTGTCCGCGCCATCGGCGGAGTCGCACTCGCAGCGGCCAGCGTCGAGTCGTGCAGCTGAGTCTCGCGCCGGTCGCCGTGCGCCTTGAGCGCATTGAGACCGAAGCCGGTCGCGATGAGAATCAGCAGTCCCGCGCCCACCGCGATCGTACGCGCGCGCGCCGCTGGGAGCCGCTTCGGTTTCGTGATCTCGAGCGCGGCATTGCTCGCCGCAGGCGTCCGCATCACCACCGTTGGATCGCCATCGGGCGTGCTCGCGCGACCGAGCAGCTGCACGAGCTCCGTGTGCAGCGCATCTCCGGTGGGATAGCGCTCCGCAGGATCCTTCGCGAGGCACTTGAGGATCACGTGCTCCATCCCGCGCGATAACGCCGGGTTGAAGGAGCGCGGACGCGGCGCAGGCTCCTCGATGTGCTGCCGCGCGATCTCGTACCAATCCTCGCCCTGGAAGGGGAGCACTCCGGTGGCGGCCTTGAAGAGCGTGACGCCGAGCGAATAGATGTCGGCGCGTCCATCGAGCGTTTGGCCGCGCGCCTGCTCGGGGGAGAAGTACTGCGGCGTGCCGACCACCATGTTCGTCCCCGTCTGCTCCGTGTAGCCGGAGAGCGCGCGGGCGATGCCGAAGTCGGCGACGATCGCATTGCCGTGATCGTCGTAGAGCACGTTGTCCGTCTTGATGTCGCGATGGATGACGCCCTCGCGGTGCGCGAACGCGAGCGCGGCGGACACGTCCATCCCGAGTCGAATGAGCAGCGTCTCCGGCAGCGTCCCCATGATGCGGAGCCGGTCGTCCAGCCCGGTGGGGAGAAAGTCCATCACGAAGTAGACGGCCGAGTCTTCGCGGCCGACGGCGAGGATTCGGATGATGTTCGGATGGCGCAGCTTGGCCGCCGTGGCGGCTTCCGTGCGGAAGCGCGTCTCGAAGGCCTCTTCGCCCGCGTACTGGGGCTTGAGGATCTTGATCGCGACAGGGATGTCGAGCTCGGGGTCGTAGCCCTTGTAGACCCAGGCAAAGCCCCCGGACCCGACGTTCGAGTCGACACGAAAGCGGCCGAGATGGCGACCGAGATAGCGCTCAGGCAATAGGAGCCTTTACAGAGGTCAAGACGTCCGTTAACTTATGACGACTCAACGCAATAGGCGCACAGTGCGCACTGGTACGTTCGGAGAATATACCGCATGGCGTTCGCAAAAGCACCAATCATCGAGAAGTACAAGTCGCACGAAACCGACACGGGCTCGACGAAGCTGCAGGTCGCGCTGTTGACGGAGCGGATCAACTATCTCACCGATCACTTTCGCGCGCACAAGAAGGACAATCATAGTCGTCGTGGACTGCTCAAGATGGTCGGCCAGCGCCGCCGTCTCCTCGACTACATGAAGCGCACGGAGCTCGAGGGGTATCGCAAGCTGATTCAAGAGCTTGGACTCCGCCATTAATCGTCGATCACTCGCAATCGCGCGGGTACCCATTCCGGGTTCCCGCGCGCTTTTGTGTTCCAGAGAGAGTACATGATGCAACGCGTAGAGAGAGATTTCGCGGGCCGGAAGCTCATTGTCGAGACCGGACGCATGGCCAAGCAGGCGGCAGGGTCCGCGCTGGTCCAGTATGGTGAAACGGTCGTCCTTGCGGCCGTCACCGTCAGCGAGAAGGTCAGCACGCTGCCCTTCTTCCCATTGACTGTCGAGTACAAGGAACGTACCTACGCCGCGGGGAAGATCCCCGGTGGCTTCATCAAGCGAGAGGGCCGTCCGCACGACGATGAAATCCTGTCCGCCCGGATCATCGATCGCTCGATTCGCCCGCTCTTCCCGGAAGGATTCCAGAACGAAGTGCAGGTCTTCGTTTACGTGATCTCCGCGGATCAGGAAAACGACGCCGACGTCCCCGCGCTCCTCGCGGTGTCGCTCGCGCTCCAGTCCTCGAAGATTCCGTGGAACGGGCCGCTCGCCGGCGTTCGCATGGGTCGCCTGCAGGACAAGTGGGTCGTCTGTCCGACCTTCCCGCAGCTCGCCTATAGCGATCTCGACATCATCATCACGGGCTCGAAGGACTCGATCGTCATGGTCGAGGGCGGCGCGCTCGAAGTCTCCGAGGACGACATCGTCGCCGGCATCACGCTCGGCCACAAGGCGATTCAGGAGCTGATCGCGATCCAGAACGAGATGGTCGCGAAGATGTCCGTCACCAAGATGAAGTGGACGAAGACCGCGATCGCCGATGATCTCGTCGCCACCGTCAAGAAGCTGGCGGAAGGGAAGATCACCGAAGCGATCAACCAGAAGGACAAGCACGCCCGCATCGAGTCCGTCGAGAAGGCGAAGAAGGAAATTGCGGAGCAGCTCGCGACGCAGTATCCCGACAACGCGAAGGACATCGCGTCGCTGGTCGATGATGCCGAATACAACAGCCTGCGCGGCCAGGTGCTGAACAAGGGCGAGCGCGTGGATGGACGCGGCATGAAGGATGTCCGTCCGATCACGATCGACACCTCGCTGCTTCCTCGCGTGCACGGCTCCGCGCTCTTCACGCGCGGACAGACGCAGGCGCTCGTCGCGGTCACGCTCGGCACGTCGAAGGACGCGCAGCGCCTCGACTCGATCGACGAGGTTGGGGAGCAGTCCAAGACGTTCATGCTCCACTACAACTTCCCGCCGTTCTCCACGGGTGAGGTTCGCCCGCTGCGCGGCACGAGCCGTCGCGAGATCGGACACGGCAATCTGGCCGAGCGCGCGTTGCAGGCCGTACTGCCGGATGCCGCGGCCTTCCCGTACACGATTCGGATCGTGTCGGATGTGCTCGAGTCGAACGGATCGTCGTCGATGGCGTCGGTGTGCGGTGGCTCGCTCGCGCTGTTCGATGCCGGCGTGCCGATTCACGCGGCCGTTGCCGGTGTGGCGATGGGGTTGGTGAAGGAAGGCACCAAGTACGCGATCCTCACGGATATTCTCGGTACGGAGGATCACCTCGGCGACATGGATTTCAAGGTCGCGGGCACGGAGCAGGGAATCACCTCGATTCAGATGGACATCAAGATCGAGGGGCTCGACCTCAGCATCATGCGTGAGGCGCTCGCGCAGGCGAAGGAAGGCCGCCTGCACATCCTCGGCGAGATGAAGAAGGCGCTTGGCGAGGCGCGTGCGGATCTGTCGCCGTACGCACCGCGCATCGTGACGCTGCAGATCAGCCCCGAGAAGATCGGCGACCTGATCGGGCCGAAGGGAAAGACGATCCGTGGCATTCAGGACGAGACGGGTGCAGAGCTCACCGTGGACGACACGGGGCTCGTCACGATCGCAGCGGTTGGCGGCGAGGCGATGGAGCGTGCACGTCAGATGATCAAGGCGCTCACGGTCGAGCCGGAAATCGGCGCGGAATACGAGGGGACGGTCAAGAGCACGACCGCCTTCGGAGCGTTCGTCGAGATCCTGCCAGGCACGGAAGGGCTGGTGCACATTTCCGAGCTCGCGCACGGCCGCACGGACAAAACGGAAGACGTCGTCAAGAAGGGCGAGCGCGTTCGCGTGAAGCTCATCGATCGTGATGAGCGCGGCCGCCTGCGTCTCTCGATGAAGGCGCTCGTCCCGAAGCCGGAAGGAACGCCCGATGATGCGAATGGCTCGTCGCGCGGACCGCGTCGCGAGGAAGGCGCCGGTGTCGCCGCTGATGGTAATGCCGCCGCTGATGGCAGCGCTACTGCCGATGCCGGCTCGTCCGGCAGTGAGGATCGCGGCCGTCGTGGTGGTTCCGGTTCGCGCGGCGGAGGTCGTTCGCGCCGGTGACCGCCGTCTCGTCGCCGCCCGACTTCGGGCTGCGCACTACAGAGTTATCGAACGGACTGACCGTACTCTCGGAGCTAATGCCGGGAGTGCGGTCGGTTGCTTTCGGCGCCTGGGTGCGGGCCGCGTCGGTCCATGAAACGCCTGAGCGGATGGGTGTGTCGCATCTGCTCGAGCACATGGTGTTCAAGGGAACGAAGAACCGCACGGCGCGAGAGATAGCCTTGTCGCTCGAGATTCTGGGCGGCTCGCTCGACGCGTACACTGCGCGCGAGCACACGTCGTATCAGGCTCGCGTGCTCGACGAGCATCTCGGCGACGCGGTCGATGTGATCGGCGATCTGATGTTCCGCCCGCTGCTGCGGCGCGAGGATCTGTTGCTCGAGCGGAAGGTCGTGCTCGAGGAGATCGGGATGGTCGACGACACGCCGGATGATCTCGTCTTCGAGCTGCACAATGAGAAGCTGTGGGGGACGCATCCCTACGGCCACTCGATTCTCGGGACGAGGGAAACGGTTTCTGCGCTCGGCGTAAAGGAGCTCAAGGAGCTGCATTCGCGCGCGTACCACCCGAGCCAGATCGTGGTGGCGTGCTCGGGGAACGTCGTGCACGAGCAGCTGCTGGAGGCGCTGGAGCGCACGGGGTGGGGCGAGGTATCGCGCGGCGACGCGACGCCGCTCGTGATCGCGCCCGCGAGCCCCGCTGCGCCATCACGCACGCACGTGGAGCGCGAGAGCGCGCAGACGCACATCGTCTTCGGCGCGACGACCGTGGCGCATCACGATCCGCGTCGGTACGCGGTGGCACTGGTGGACACGATCTTCGGCGGTGGGATGAGCTCGCGGCTCTTCCAGCGAATTCGCGAGGAGCTCGGCCTCGCGTACTCGGTGCACACCTTCCAGAGCTTCCATCCAGATACGGGCGTGGCCGGTGTGTATGTCGGCACGTCGCCGGAGACGGCACGGCAGGCGTCGGACGCCATCGACGAGGAGCTCGACAAGCTGGCGGCGCACTCGCTCACGGAGGAGGAGATCCGGGCCGGAAAGAGTCAGTTGAAGGGGCAGGTAACGCTGTCGCTGGAGAGCGTGACCTCGCGGATGTACCGAGCGGCTGGCGTCGCGCTGTACCGTGAGCCATATCGGTCGCTGGAGGAGGTACTGGCGCTCATCGATGCCATCACGCCCGAGACCATCGCGGAGGTCTGCGCCCAATTCTATCCTTCCAGCCGGCAAACCGTTCTGAGTCTCGGCCCCACATCGTAACTGCCGCGCCAAGAGCGCGTAACCACTTTATCAAGCGGAGTCGTTCATGCGTATCGGTGTCCCGAAGGAGATCAAGACGAATGAGAATCGTGTGGCGCTCGTCCCGGCTGGATGCGAGGCGTTGGTTGCCGACGGCCATTCGGTGCTCATCGAGAAGGGGGCAGGCGAGGGGAGCGGCTTCAGCGACGATCTCTATGTGAAGGCGGGCGGCAAGATCGCGCCGACGGCCGATGCGACGTGGGCCGACGCCGACCTGATTTTGAAGGTGAAGGAGCCGATCAAGGTCGAGTGGCCGCGCATGAAGAAGGGGCAGACGATCTTCACGTATTTCCATTTCGCGGCGGACGAAGAGCTGACGAAGGCGCATCTCGAGAGCGGCGCCACGTGCATCGCCTACGAGACGGTGCAGCTGCCGCACGGCGAGCTTCCCCTGCTGACCCCGATGTCGGAGGTCGCGGGGCGGATGGCGGTGCAGGCCGGCGCCAAATACCTCGAGAAGCTGCACGGCGGACGCGGTGTCCTGCTCGGCGGCGTGCCGGGCGTGCTCCCGGGGAAGGTCGTGATCCTCGGTGGCGGTGTCGTCGGCACGAATGCGGCGAAGATGGCGGCGGGGCTTGGCGCGCACGTCACGATTCTCGATCTCTCGCTCGAGCGGCTGCGCTATCTGTCGGATGTGATGCCGGCGAACGTGACACTCGTGTACTCGAATCGCCACGCGATCCTCGATCAGATCGCGACGGCGGATCTCGTCGTCGGTGCGGTGCTGGTCGCGGGGGCGAAGGCGCCGAGGTTGGTGCGGCGTGAGGATCTGAAGACGATGCAGCCGGGAGCGGTGATCGTTGATGTGGCGATCGACCAGGGCGGGTGCATCGAGACGATTCATGCGACGACGCACGACAATCCCGTGTACACGATCGATGGGATCATTCACTACGGGGTCGCGAACATGCCGGGCGGCGTGCCACGCACGTCGACGCTCGCGCTCACGAACGCGACCTTCCCCTACGTGATGCAGCTGGCGAAGAAGGGGTGGAAGAAGGCGCTGCGCGAGAATGACGCACTGGCGAAGGGGCTCAACGTCGTCGCTGGGAAGGTCGTGTACAAGGCGGTGGCCGACGCGTTCGGGATGCCGTTTGTGGAGTCGGCGTCGTATCTGAAGGATTGACGCGATGCGTGTGACGCTCCCGCCGGTGCTCGCCTACCATAAGGTGGAGCGGCGGCACGAGCTGGGCGTCACACGAATTTCGCCGAAGCGGTTTGCCCGGCAGATGGAGCGGCTGGCTCGAGCGGGGTGGAGAACGTTGGGATTGAGTGAGGTGATCGCGTGCGCGATCGGCGAGCGAATAGCGGCGCCGAACGAGCTCGCGATCACTTTTGACGATGCGTACAGAGGGCTGCGCGAGCATGCGTTTCCGGTGCTCGAAGCGGTAGGGTTTCGCGCGACGTGCTTCGTGATCACCGACTACGCCGGGAAGCTGAATCGCTGGGACGTGGCGTACGGAGGGAGGAGATTCGCGCATCTCGCGTGGCGGGACATGCGCGCGTGGCAGGGGCGAGGGGTGGAGTTCGCCTCGCACACGGCGACGCATCCGCGGCTGACTCGGCTCTCGGAGTTGGCGGTGAGCGAGGAGCTCGAGCGATCGCGCGCTGCGATCAGCGAGGCGCTGGGTGTGGTGACGCCGGCGGTGAGCTATCCGTTTGGCGCGTGCGGCGAGCGGGAAGAGCGGCTCGCGCGCGAGGCAGGGTATAGATCGGGGTTTGGCATTGCGCGAGGCTGGAGTGAGAGCGTGATGAGCATCGCGCGGACGCCGGTGTATCTGTGGGCGCCGATGATGCCCGTGGTGGGTACGTTGCGCCTGCCGGAGAGAGTTGCGGGGCTCGTCGCGAATCGATGTGCGATTGGGACGACGATGCTTCGAGGGGCTACCTGAACGCAAATGCTGTGTCGTGGCGGCGTCGACTAGCGCGACTGTTCCTTGGGATCGCCGCATTCGTGCAATTGCTATTGATCCTCTCGCTACCGAACGACGCCCATCGCTCTGCAGATCGAAGATCGCTGGTCGTTCTCACCGCGATGCTCGCGGCAACGCTGGGCAGCGTGATCGCGATTAAACGATACGTACGTCAGGTGCGCTGGGTTATCAGCGGCGTCGGGGCGCTCGCATTGTTAATCGTCGCAAGTGATCCTCAATGGCTGCGACTCTCGAACGCGGTCCGCGGAATTCATGAGCCGGTCGGAGTTGTGTGGTCCGTTCTGATCGATGGCGTGATGATCGATAGTATGCTGGCCGGTGCCGTTCTCGCGTGGATGCTTCCGACCGACGAGGGGTCGAAGGCGAATTCGGCTGCGCTCGGCGGATAATTCAACGACTCGAGTGCACCGGTCTCCCGTTCGAGGCCCCGTCCTTGCTGTTCAATTGAGCGGGATGCCGTACGACTCGTGCATTGCGACTCGCTGGCCCCGGTACAAGCGATCAGGATAGCCGTGGAAGAAATCGAGATTGGGCGCACTCGCGGCCGCACCGTGCTCCTCGGAGTACTGATTTTCGTCGTGATCGCTGCCGCGCTCTGGTTCGTGATCGGCCGGCGCGGACCAAGCAAGATTCCGCATGTCGGACCTGCCGGCGACAAGAGCGCTCCGAGTGGGGCGCCTGCGCCCCACTAGCTCGCAGCGACGCGCTACACGAAGTACTTCGCCACCACCGGCAGCAGTGTCGGGTGATGCATCAGCGCGCTCCCAAAGATCCGCCTGAGCGTCCGCTTCTCGTACGCGATCCCATTCACCGTCTTCGCGAGCCGATCGAAGAACGAGTCGTCGAACTTCGACAGCGCATCCTTGAGCTTGTGAAAGCGAATGTGATCGTCGCCGAGCATCGTCATCCAGGCATCGTGATACCGCTGGAGCCGCGTGGCGCTCGTATCGCCCGCCGCCAGCGCCGCCGCGCCCACCTCCGCCGCCAGTCGCCCCGCCTTCATCGCGTTCACGATCCCGCCACCCGACAGCGGGTTGATCATGTGCGCCGCATCTCCCACGGTGATCAGCCCATCCGTCACGGTGCGCTTGATCGTCGGATGCACGATCACGCCCCCTACGGTGTAGCTCACGCGAATCCCCGTCGGAAAATAATTCTGTGTGTAGTCGTCGAGCCACTGGCGCGCATTTCGTCCGCCCGCGCGCAATGCCACGGTGCCGAGCCCGATGTTCGCGCTGTCGCCGCCCTTCGGAAATACCCACGCATAACCACCCGGCGCGATATTATCTCCAAAGTGCAAATAAATCGCGTCCTGATCGACGTTGACATTCGTCATCAGATATTGCGCGCAGCTCTCCATGTCGCGCGCGGGGACGCGCGTGTCGAGCGATGCCCACCGCGCGACCATCCCGTCGACGCCATCGGCGGCGATGATCAAGCGAGCGCGAATCACGTACTCGCGCCCGCCCCCGCGCACCGCCACGAGCCATCCGTCGCCATCGCGTCGCAGCCCCGTCGCCTCGGTGCCAATCAGGATCTCGGCGCCCGCCAGGCCGGCCTCCGTCGCCAGCGCAGGCTCGAAGCGCGTGCGATCGAGCACATAGCCCACGTCGCCCTCCGCCACGCGAACTTCGGTGCCGTCCGGCGCCCAGAAAATCACCTTCGTGATCTTCCGCGAGACCCAGGCTGCTCCCGACGGATCGATGAACTCGGAGAGCCCGCCGCTCCCCACACCCTCGCCACAGCGCACCGGCGCCCCAATCGCGCGGTCGCGCTCCAGCAGCAGCACCGAGAGTCCACGGTCGCGCGCCATCAGCTCCCGCGCCGCGATGAGCCCACCCGGACCGCCGCCGACCACCAGCACGTCGGCGCGCCGGCTCGGCTCCGGCCACACGACGCCCAGCAGCAAGCCGCTCTTGCTCACTCCACTCACGACAGCATCTCGTGCGAATTCGCGACTCGCGGAATCATCGCCAGTGCACCCACCGGACACGGCGCCACACACTTCCGACACCCTGTGCAAATTGAATCGTCTATGAGCAGACCCTCCCGTCTCATCCCGATCGCGCCGGGGGGACAGAGGGGCAAACACAGCCCGCAGGAATCACAGACATTCAGCTCCACCACCGCAATCTCGAGCGACTCCCGCATCCGTCCTCGCACGTTGGGATTGTGATGTCCGGCACGCCCTAGGTCATGTCCAGCCAACGTCTTGCCGCAACTCAGGTGTGCGGCTAGCTTAACCCCCGACCGTGCACTTTCCTACCTGCCGCCTACTGCGTTCCGCCAGGAATGCGAGATTGAGCTCCTAGAATGCGCTGGCCTTTCAAACCGGGTTCGCTGTTTCCCGCGAACGCGATTGCCGTAGACCTCGGCACCGCGAACACCCTGATCTACGTCAAAGGCGAAGGAATCGTGCTCAATGAGCCGTCCGTCGTCGCCATCGATCGCGCCACCGGCAAGATCAAAGGGGTAGGTCTCGAAGCCAAACGCATGCTCGGTCGAACCCCCGAGGGCGTCATTGCGGTTCGTCCGATGAAGGATGGCGTCATCGCCGACTTCGACGTCACCGAGAAGATGCTCCGCTACTTCCTCACGCTGATCATCGACAACCACGTCTTCAAGGTGAAGCCGCGCGTCATCGTCTGCGTCCCCTCCGGCATCACCGAAGTCGAGAGGCGCGCCGTGCGCGACTCCGCACTCGGCGCCGGCGCGAAGGAAGTGTTCATGGTCGCCGAGCCGATGGCGGCTGCGATCGGCGTCGGACTTCCGGTCGAGACGCCCACGGGCAACATGGTCATCGACATCGGTGGCGGCACCACCGAGATCGCGGTCATCGCGCTCTCCGGCATCGTCAGCGACACCTCGATCCGCACGGGCGGCGACGAGCTCGATACCGCGATCGTGCAGTTCATGCGCAAGAACTACAATCTCCTCATCGGCGAGCCGACCGCGGAGCAGATCAAGATCCAGATCGGGTCCGCCGCGCCCGTTGGCGAAGAGCGCGAGATGGAAGTGAAGGGGCGCGACCTCGTCTCCGGCATTCCGAAGACCGTGCGTGTGCACTCGAGCGAGATCCGCGAAGCGATTCAGGAGCCGATCCAGCAGATCGTCGACGCGGTTCGCCGCGCGCTCGAGATCACGCCGCCGGAGCTCGCGAGCGACATCGTCGACCGCGGCATCGTCATGACCGGTGGCGGCGCGCTCATTCGCGGCCTCGACCTCCTGCTGAGTCAGGAGACGAATCTGCCGATTCACGTCGATGAGGATCCGCTCACCTGCGTCGTTCGCGGCACCGGGCGCATTCTGGACGACGAGGACAAGTACTGGTCCGTCCTGCAGACCTGATCGCGCGTGCCCTCAAGCGCTCGCGCGTACAGCCGCAGGGACACGGTCCTCTTCGTCTCGTGCATCGTGGTTGCTCTCGCGGCGATCCAGCTTCCAGAGCGCGTTCGCGATCCATTCGCATCGGTGCTCCGCCGGACCATCCTCGCGCCACTCGTCTCGCTCCAGGGTGATGCCGAGGAGAGCCGACGCTCCTGGCTGACGCGTGAAGTGCGCGAGGCCCAGCGCGACAGTATCGCCCTTCGCTCGATGTCGCTCGACGCCTCCCTCGCCGACAACGACCGACTCCGCAAGCTCCTCGGGCTCGGCGAAGCGCTGCGCTGGGGATTCGTGCCGGCCGAGGTGCTGCACGGACGCGGCGTGGGGGAGGAATACACCCTGGTGCTGTCCGCGGGCTCCAAGGCCGGCATCCTCCCGTTCAGCCCCGTGGTCGCACCCGAGGGGCTCGTCGGCATGGTGAAAAGCGTCGACCCGACGATGAGCATCGCGATCGCGTGGGCGCATCCGGACTTCCGCGTGAGCGCGATGGCGGTCGACGGCGGCGCTTTCGGCATCGTCGGCGCGCATCTCGGCGGCGAGCCGGAGCGATACCTTCTCGAGATGCGCGGCGTGCCGATGCGCAGCAACCTCAAGCCCGGCGCGCTCATCGTCAGCTCGGGACTCGGCGGCACCTTTCCGCGCGGTATTCCCGTTGGCACGGTGATCGCCGAGATGAAGACATCGGAGCTGTGGGCGCGCACGTATCTACTTCGTCCCGCCGTCGCGCCGGCGGATGTCTCCAACGTGATGGTGCTGCTCCCTGCGCGTACGACGGCGGGCGTGCAGACGGTGTGGAAAGTAGGGTTGTTTGCCGATTCGGCGGTGAAGAGCATCGTTGCCGCAGGCGACTCGCTGGCTCGCCTGAAGGCGCACAAGGATTCGCTTGCGATGCCGCGCGATACGACCATGCGGCGCGACAGCACGGGCGCTGTTACGACGGCCACTCCATGAGACCGACGGATTTTTTCCGCACGCTCATCGCCTTCATCATCCTGGTGATGCTGCACTACACCCTGCGCCCACTCCTCGGGTGGCGCGAAGGGCCGGACTTCCTCGTGATCGCGACGCTGCTCGTCGCCATTCGCGTGCGCCCGGGCGCAGCCGCGCTGATCGGTCTGTGTGTGGGTCTCGTCTCCGACTCGGTCGACCTCCACGTCTTCGGCGCTGGTGCGCTCGCCATGAGCGCGATCGGCTTCTCCGCTTCATGGCTCAAGGCCGTCTTTTTCGCCGACGATGTACTCCTCAACGCGCTCTTCTTCTTTCTCGGCAAGTGGGCGTTCGACATCATCTTCGTCCTCGCCGGCCATCGCGGTGACTTTGGACAGGTCGCGATTCAGCTCTTCGTCTGGTCGCCGCTCAGCGCGGCCGTCACCGCGCTCTTCGGGCTGGTGACACTGCTCATCCTGCGTCCTGTGCTCCGCGCGTCACCAACGTGAGCTTCCATCCCAACGAGATAGCGCGACGGGCCCGTATCGCCTCCTGGGCACTCGTGGGGATTTTTGCGGTCTTGCTCAGCGCATTCTTCAAGACGCAGGTCGTCAACTACGCGAAGTACTCGCAGCAGTCGGAGACCAACCGCCTGCGCGAGGTGCCGCTCCCCGCGCCGCGCGGAATCATCTACGACCGGAACAACCAGGTCATCGCCGAGAATGTGCCGGGGTACGCGGTGTCGATCCTGTCGGCCAGCGCCGACTCGTTGCGCGCCGCGCTCACGCGCCTCTCGGCGATCATTCCGATCTCCCCCGAGAAGATCGATCTCTCGGTGCGGCGATATTCGCATGCGCGCAATCGCCCCGTCGCGGTGCTCGCCGACGCATCGTTCGATGTCGTCTCGGTTCTCGAGGAGCGGCGAATAGACTTCCCCGGGCTGATCATTCAATCGGCGCCGAAGCGATACTATCCCGATGGCGCGGCGGTCGCGTCGTTCGTCGGCTACGTTGGCGAAGTCACCGAGACCGAGCTCACGAATCCGCGTTACGTGGGCTACAAGACTGGCCAGTCGGTCGGAAAAAACGGGCTCGAGCGCCAGTACGAGTCGCGCCTGCGCGGGCGCGAAGGCGTGCGCTACGTGGAGGTCGACGCGCTGGGACGCGTGGTGCGCGAGGCCGGCGCGCGCGAGGAAGTCGCGGCGCAACCGGCGGCCGCGCTCTACACGAATATCGACATGCCGCTCCAGCGTTTCATGGCTGGGATCTTCAGCGACTCGCTGCAGGGCGGCGCCATCGCGATCGACCCGAAGACTGGCGGCGTGCTCGCGATGTACTCGGCGCCGAGCTACGACCCGAACCGCTTCGTCGGTGGAATTCCGCCCGAGCTGTGGAAGGCGCTCAATACCGATCCGCGCAAGCCGCTCTTCAACAAGGTGACGCAGGCACGCTATCCTCCCGGCTCCACGTGGAAGCTCGCGACGGCCACGGTGGCGCTGCAGCGCGGCCTCGTCACGCTCAACGATCGAATGCCCGTCGCGTGCACTGGGGGCTATCAGTTCGGCAATCGCTATTTCAAGTGCTGGGACCCGAAGGGGCACGGCAGCCTGACGCTGGCCGAGGCGATCGAGAAGTCATGCGATGTGTATTTCTATCAACTGGGGCTCAAGGTCGGGCTCTCGAATCTCGTGGCGGGCGGAATCAAGCTCGGCGCGCGAGAGAAGACGGCCATCGATCTCCCCGACGAAGCGCGCTCGATATTCCCGTATGACGACGTGTCCAACTACTACACGCGGAAGTACGGGAAGAATGGATGGAGCCAGGCCGTCGTGCTCAATCTGTCGATCGGGCAGGGAGAAAATGCACAGACGATCGTGAACATGGCGCGCTTTTACACCGCGCTCGCGACGGACGGCAGGGCGGCGCGCCCCGAGGTCGTGCGCGACAAGCCGGAGCGCACCCAGATCCTTTCCCTCTCGGCGGACCAGCTCGCGGGGTTGCGTGCCGCGCTCGCGGGCGTGATCTCGAACGGAACGGCGGGGAGCGCACGCATCCAGGGCGTCGTGCTCGCGGGGAAGACGGGCACGGCGCAAAACTCGGAGGATCCCGTGCACAACCACGCGTGGTTCGTCGGGTACGCGCCCGCGGGTGATCCGAAGATCGTCGTTGCGGTAATGCTGGAGTTTGGCGGACATGGTACACGCGCCGCGCGGATTGCCTCGAAGATCATTCAATCGTATCTGCACGTGGAGCCGACAACCCTGATCAACACCGACGGCTGATGCGCCGCCTCGTAGCCGATTATCCACTGATCCTCGTGGCGCTGCTGCTGTCGTGCTTCGGTGTCGCGATGGTGTATTCGGCCGGGCAGACGGACATCCCGACGGCCGCCACGCACGCGTGGACGGCGCAGATTCGTTGGGTGATTCTCTCCATCGTGCTCGCCTACGCGGTGAGTCGGGCATCGGTTCGCTTCTTCGAGTGGGCCGCGCTTCCGGTCTACATCTGCACGTGCCTGCTGCTTCTTGGCCTGCTCAAATTCGGCGGTGGCGCGGGTGATGCCGCGAGCTCCAAGAGCTGGCTCGTCATCGCCGGCCATCGGCTCGGACAACCGGCGGAGCTCGCGAAGGTCGCGGTGATCCTGATGCTCGCGCGCGAGCTGGGCGCGCGACGCGAGGCGCCGCGCTCGCTGCTGGAGCTCTGGAAGCCGGCGGTGGTCGTAGGCGTTCCGTGGCTGCTCATCATGCTGCAGCCCGATCTCGGCAGCGGCATGGTGTTCATCGGGATCTTCTTCGCGATGCTCTTCTGGAGTGGTGTGCCGCTGCCGCTGCTGATCCTGATTGCGTCACCGGCAGTGAGCCTCGTGCTTGCCTTCAACACGAGTCTGTGGGGCGCGTGGTTCCTCGCGCTGCTGGCGCTCGTGCTCTGGTACCGCCCGTACATGTGGGAGGGCGTGACGCTGATGCTGGCGAACGTCTTCATGGGCGTGCTCGCGCCGATCCTGTGGGAGCGGCTCGCGCCGTACCAGCGGCATCGCTTGCAGGTCTTTCTCGATCCTTCCATCGATCCGCGCAACTCCGGTTGGCATGTCATCCAGTCGCAGGTCGCGATCGGGTCGGGCGGATGGGTCGGGAAGGGATTTCTCGGTGGCACCCAGAAGCGACTCGCCTTTCTCCCCGAGCAGCACACGGACTTTATCTTCGCGGTGGTCGGTGAGGAGCTAGGACTGCTCGGCGTCACCGTTGCGCTGTCGCTCTTCCTCTTTCTCGTGCTTCGCGCGGTACGCACAGCGTCGAATGCAAACGACTCGTTCGGCAGTCTCGTCGCCTTCGGGCTTGCGGCGAGCTGGCTCGTGCACGTGACGGTGAACGTCGGCATGACGCTCAACCTGATGCCGATCACGGGCATTCCGCTTCCATTTTTCAGCTACGGCGGATCATTCATGCTGGCGTGCTGGCTGTCGATCGGCCTGATGACGCGGATCTCGAGCGAGGGGCGCGGCGGACGCGTTGGAGAGCTCGCGATCTAGCCTCGCTTGCGGTGGAGGAGGCAGTCATTGCTCAGCTTGCCCGAAGCTGACCAATCGGCCAGATTTCCCGAATGGCCTGGTTTCGTAAAGAGCGGAAGCCCCGGCAGCCGCGACGTGAAAAGTTGGAGATTCCGCCCGATGCATGGGAGAAGTGCGAGGCGTGCGGGCACACGGATCTCAGAGAGAAGTTCATCCGCAACCTCAATGTCTGCCCGAACTGCGACTTTCATCGCCGCATTCGTGCGGTGGATTACGTCAATCTGTTGCTCGACGACAACAGCTATGACGAGCTCGACGTCGATATCCGCTCGGTCGATCCGCTCTCCTTTCCCGAGTATCCGGCGCGCCTGAAAAAGGCTCTCGCCAATGCGGGCGATTATGATGCCCTGATGTCCGTCTCCGGGAATCTTGGCGGGATGCCGATCAACCTTGGCGTCATGGAC
>JALYSW010000183.1 GCA_030854615.1 Gemmatimonadota bacterium | reverse complement strand
GTGCTCACCGCCCTCGATCGCGGCTGGGACGTCCTCGGCATCAAGCGCGGCTACGCCGGCCTCCTCGGCGATGACGAAGTCATTGCGCTCAATCGCGAGAAGGTGAGCGGCATCGGCCACCTCGGCGGTACGATCCTGCGCACGACGAATCGCGGCAATCCCTTTCACTTTCCCGAGGTCCATCCCGACGGCAGCATCGTCGTGATCGATCGCTCGGACGAGCTGATCGAGCGCGCCAACGAGCTCGGCATCGACGCGATCCTCACCATCGGCGGCGACGGCTCGCTCGGCATCGCGCAAAAGCTGTACGAGAAGGGGGTGAAGATCGTCGGCGTGCCGAAGACCATCGACAACGATGTGAGCGGCACGATTACATCGTTTGGCTTCGACACAGCGGTGTCGACGGCGATCGACGCGATCGACAAGCTGCACACCACTGCGGAGAGCCACGACCGCGTCATCGTGCTCGAGGTCATGGGGCGCGACGCGGGATTCATCGCGCTGCACAGCGGGCTGGCGGGCACCGCCGACGTCATTCTCATCCCCGAGATCCCGTACAACATCGAGCGCGTGTGCGACAAGATCCGCCAACGCGATCGCGCAGGGCGCCACTTCTCGATCGTCGTCGCGGCCGAGGGCGCGTTCCCGATCGGTGGCAAGGAATCGACGCTCGGCGCATCGCTCCCGGGCGAAGCGCGCAGGGTGGGCGGCATCGCTGAGAAGCTCGCCGCCGAGATTCAGGCGCGCACGGGAAAGGAGTGCCGCTCGCTCGTGCTCGGGCATCTGCAGCGCGGCGGAATGCCGACGGGCTACGATCGACTGCTCGCGACGCGCTTCGGCGGCGCTGCGGTGCGCGCGATTGCCGAAGAGCGCTGGGGCGAGATGGTCGCGCTGCAGTCGCCGCACATCGTGTGCGTGCCCATCGCTGAGGTGCTCAAGGCTCCCAAGCGCGTCGAGCTCGATCACGACGTGATGCTTACCGCGCGCGCGACCGGAATCTCGTTCGGCGATTGAGCACGCGTGTGACGTGCGTCACCACCGTCATCGCGATTGCGTTACATGTGATTATATCTCGGAACCTGCTTTGCGCGGAGTGTACTCTCTAGCGCGACTCGTGCATGGCAATTGCGCGAGCACGAGCACATGGTCATCGACGCGCAGCGCGAGGGTGAATGCACGCGACCGGAAAGAACCACGAGATCACCGAGCAGCCGCGCGCGCAGACGATCGCGCATCACAACTTCGCGCATCGCCGCGCGCTCGAGACCATCGAGCTCTCCGATCGCGCAGCCGGCGTGCGCGTGACAGAAGTCGTGCGTCATCGTCTCGCCGATGGGTCCGAGCGCGTTGTCATCACGAACTCGGATCGCGATGTGCCGAGGGATCTCATCGATCATGCATTCGAGGCGCTTCGCTATTCGGGGCTCGTGTGTGCGCCGGATGACGATGGTGCGATCGCGCTGCTCGGGATGACGGAGCCGCTCGATGCGCTGCTCTCGGCGATTTCGTGGGACGCGAGCGATGCGCTCGACCAGCTCCTCAGCACTGCGCGCACGCAGCACGTTTCCGTATTGCTTCTGCCTCCACCGAGTCGAGAAGGCGCCGGTTCGGTAGCGTAGCTCAGGAATGGCGCCGCCGGTTGGCGGCCGACAACTTATCGCGGCCCAAGTCCCGCTCGCGGGACTGTGGTGTCTCGCCAAGAGGACAGACTGATTTCCGTACATTCGTTTGGGATCCGCAACTCGTTGATGCCAAGGCATTTACGCGAGCTTCCGACCGCTGGATTCGTGGCCCGTCCCCTGCTTTTGTAGGATGTGTTACACGACTATGGGAGCTCGATGAAGCATCTCGTTGTACTCTTTGCCGGCCTCGCGATCTCCACGACCGCACTGCAGGCACAGAACTCACCATCCGGCGTGCCGGAGAGCCATCGGCCCCCGGCTGGAATGTGCCGCATCTGGATCGACGGCGTGCCGCCGACGCACCAGCCGGCTCCGACGGATTGCGCGACTGCCATTCGGAAGCGTCCGATGAACGCGCGCGTCGTTTTCGGAAACGATGCCCCCAACTCGAATGCGCCTGCGACCGCGCCAGGAAGCGCGCGGAACTTCGCGCCCGCGCCGCCGCAGTCGAACTTCGCGCAGCCGTCGACGCCCGTTCGCGACGACAATGAGCGGCAGCGCGTCGAGACCCAGCGCATTCGCGACGAGCAGGAGAAGCGCGCCTCGCACCACGACGCGCCTCCCGCACCGTCCGCGCAGCCGGTGCAGCATCAGAGTCCCGAACGCGTCGCGCCTTCGCCGCGCCCGCGCTCGGAGAAGGCCCCGCGTCCACCACGCCACTCGTTCTCTCCGGGACGACAGAGGTAACTTTGCGAACGTGAGACACGTTCGCGATCACTACCTCCCGCCCGACCGTGAAGCATTCGCGGCCGCGGGTCCATCGACCGGCCGCATCATCGTCATCGCGCCCACGCGCGCGG
>JALYSW010000133.1 GCA_030854615.1 Gemmatimonadota bacterium | reverse complement strand
ATCGTGGTGAGCGGCGTCGCGGCGCGAGCCTGCTCATTCCACCATCATCGGAAAGTTAGCCGAGGAAGCTTTCGAGCGCGCGGGCGCGAGAGACGTGGCGCAGGCGGGAAAGCGCTTTTTCCTTGATCTGGCGCACCCGTTCGCGCGTGATGCCGAGGAGCGCGCCGATCTGCTCCAGCGTCATCGGCTCCTCGCTGTCGAGCCCGAAGTACAACCGCAGGATCTTCGCCTCGCGCTCCTTCAGCGACGACAACGACTCTTCGATCGCCTCGGTGAGCGCCTTCTCAAACGTCTGCTCGTCCGGCGTCGCGTTGAGCGTGTCCGGGAGGTAGTCGAGCAGCCGGTTGTCCTCACCTGGCGTCATCGGCGCATCGAGCGAGAGATGCGTCTGCGAGATCGAGATCGTCTTCGAGACCTCTTCCTCGGTGATGTCCATCTCGTGCGCGATCTCTTCGTGCGTGGGCTCGCGGCCGAGCTCCTGGAGAAGCGCATTGGCGCGCTTGCCGATGCGGTGCAGCGTGCCCGCGCGGTTCAGCGGCACGCGCACGATGCGCGACTGCTCGGCCAGCGCCTGCAGGATCGCCTGGCGGATCCACCAGACGGCGTAGGAGATGAACTTGATCCCCTTCGTTTCGTCGAATTTGTGCGCCGCGCGGATGAGACCGAGGTTCCCCTCGTTGATGAGATCGGAGAGGGCGACGCCCTGGTTCTGGTACTTCTTCGCGACGGAGACGACGAAGCGGAGGTTCGAGCGCACGAGCTTGTCGAGCGCCTCGGCGTCCTTCACGCGGATGAGTTGCGCGAGGCGCACTTCTTCTTCGCGATCGATCAGCGGATACGCGCTGATGTCGCGAAGATACTGGTCCAGCGACCCTTCGTCGTACGAGGACTTCTTATGCGAAGGTACGGCCATACTGGGCGGCTACTCCTGCGGGGACGAGCACGAATGCGCGACTGCGCGCTTGCAAACCGAACGTCGAACCATCCTGTCGATCAACGAACCCGCGTTCCCAGACGGCCCCAGCGAATGTTGCTGAGCCAGGAGAATTCACGCGACGCATCATACTCGAAACTGTAGTAGACGATCAGCGGCCTACCCCGAACCAGAGAGTCGGAGACGAAGCCCCAGTAGCGGCTGTCCTCACTATTGTCTCTGTTGTCTCCGAGCATGAAGTAGCTCTTGTCAGGGACGATTAGCGGACCCCAGGTGTTACGCGACGGATGGTATTTCTCTCGAGCCTGAGCGGTACGTACCAGATACTGATCCTGCCACCGGAATTCCTGCTCGAGCGGCTCTCCCGCTGGATGCGAATGGATGACGTACCGCTCGTTCTGTACACGTCCGTTCAGCACCAGCTCGCCCTCGCGCATCTCCACGGTGTCGCCGGGCAGGCCGATGAGCCGTTTGACGTATGCCGTTCGGGGATCGAGCGGAAACTGGAAGACTATCACATCGCCGCGTCGCGGGGAGCGAATTGCGGGAAGTCGCACGTCGGTGAAAGGGATTTCGGCGCCGTAGAGCGCCTTGTTCACGAGGAGGAAATCGCCGACCAGCAGCGTGTTCTCCATGCTGCCGGATGGGATTTTGTACGCCTCGACGCCGAACGTTCGGATGACCACGAACAGCGCGACGGCGAATATGACTATCTTCGACCACTCCCAAAACCCATCCATGCGCCAGCGAGACCGATTCATCGCGCGCAGAACTTCCGCCCGATGCTCATCGGTGACGGTGCGTGAGCCGGATGGAGTGGGAGAGTGAGACATCGGCGTCCATCGTGGGGCGGCGGAATGATCCGGCGGATGTTCGCGCTGCGGCGAACCGCCGCTCTCCGGGTGACTGATCAGTCGACCGCGAGGCAACTGTTGACGAATTTCCCTGAGGCGCGGGCCGATTGCAAGTCGATCCCGCGCGCCAGGATGCTACAGCAGCGTCGTCGCGTCATCGCCGTAGTTGTCGATCTGGGCCCGCTGCAACGTGCCCGAGAAATCGACGTACCCCACCTTCGTCTCGGAGTAGAACTCGTACACCTCCCAGCCGCCCTCGCGATGACCGTTGCCGGTCTGCTTCACGCCGCCGAATGGCAGGTGCGCTTCCGCGCCGATCGTCGGCGCGTTGATGTAGGTGATTCCGTTGTCCAGTTCGGTTAGCGCGCGGAAGGCGACGTTAACGTCCCGCGTGTACACCGATGAGGACAGCCCGTACCGTACGTCGTTGTTCACTGCGAACGCCTCGTCGACGCTGTCGACGCGGATCACCGAGAGGATCGGTCCGAAGATCTCCTCCTGCTCGAGGCGCGAGCC
>JALYSW010000068.1 GCA_030854615.1 Gemmatimonadota bacterium | reverse complement strand
ACGTTGGCCAGGACATCTCGAACGCTCATCTCGTAGGATGACTTCGAGCAAGTCCGATGTCGATTGTGATCGGATTGAGTCGAAATGAGCGTTGGATTACAGCGATCGGCCTATCGCTCCGGTTCAGCGGCGGGTCGGGCAGCGGACCGTCCGCTGCAACACGTTGTTAGCCGCGCGCGCGCCGGTAGTGCATGGCGACCGCGCCGTTGCGGAGCGGCGTCGCCGAGACCAACTCGAGCCGTCGCGTGCTGGGCAGCCCACTTTGGTACAAGGTCGGGCCGTGACCGGCGATCCTGGGGTGGAGTAGGAACTTGTACTCGTCGATCAGACCCAGCCGATCCAGCTCGGTCGCGAGCGTGCCGCTACCGAGGAGTACGCCGGCCGGGGTCGCGTCCTTGAGCTTTTGCACGCCCGAGCGCAGGTCGCCAGCGATGTGGTGGCTGTTGGTCCATGGGAAGTCCGTTCGCGTCGACGACGCGACGTACTTCGGCTTTATCTCCAGCTTGACCGCCCACTCGCGTAGCGCCGGCGGCGCGTCCACGTCGCCGCGGGCGACCGCCGGCCAGTAGCTCTCCATCATCTCGTAAGTGACGCGGCCCCCACAGCATCGCTCCTCCCTCGTCCATGAGACGGGTAAAGAAAGCGTGTGTCTCGTCGTCGGCGATTCCCTCCCGGTGGTCGACGCAACCGTCGAGGGTGATGTTGATGCTGAAGGTCAAAAGTCCCATGGCGACGAGTTGGCTCCGGGTTGGGCGGAATGCTGGACTGTCACTTGTCGACGAGTCCCTCGCAGCGGCGAACGTCCTGGCGCTCCGCTGCGAAGCCGCGACCGTGATGCTGCAATGCTCACATGATGCAGCGCAGCTTGGTCTGCTGCAACGGCGTGTTAGGCGACGTTTTCAGACGACTGGTTACGTCTACGTAGCTCGATCGAGAGCGTATGCATTCGATCGATTAAGAAAGTGCGACCGACCTCTGGCTCATCGCCAGGGCTCTTGGAGCACCAACCAGATGCGGCAGCCGTGAGGGAGGAACCCTTTTTGGCTGCCGCGAGACCAACCCCAGTACATCAGGATGATGACAGCGAACATTGCGAGCGGCTCGACAGCATCAGCCACGTAACCGCTGATGGTGCGCTGCCACTGCGCGTGATGCAGCGCATCTCTGATCGGTTTCGGAGCCAGCATGGGCGCGCTGTGCATGCCGCCGCCTTCTTTGCTTGGTGTGGCCCTGGAAAGTTCAAATACGCGGACGGCGAGCACGCCGGTGGTGCCCGCCGCATTCGCAGGGAGCGCGAATCGGAGCGGTCGCGTGGCGACGACACGCGGATGTACACCAAGGCTGCCCGATCCCCCTTACCAGCTGTCCGTTCCAGTAGATCTCGTAGCCGTCCTCGACGAGCGTTGGCCCAAGGATATCCCAAGACGCACTGCCGGCCGGCACGGTGACTGCGAGCCGGTACCAGGCGTACCCGGTGTAGCCGGGATGACCGTGCGCCATCCACCCGCCGACGTAATCGGGTAGCCCCACGTCGCCGTCGTGGCTCCCCGGCGCGGCGGTCAAATCGATCGTCTCCCAACCGCTATCGTCCGTGTTGGCGTCCGCCCAGTGGCGCTCATCGCCGGTGTGGAATCGCCAGGAGCCATTGAGCAGCGTCGCCGCCGCGCGAAGCTCCGGCGAATCACGGCGGCCGCCGACCCTCAGGTCGGCGATCACCATCGCCAAGGTGCAAAGTGTTGCTGCGACGATGACAGCGAGCAACGTGCGATGGAGTGACAGCGATTCGGACATGTCAGCTATTACGAGAAGTCCTTCCTGCGAACGTCATTCCAACGTCCTGGCATTCTGCCGCGAGTCCGCACGCGAGATGTTCCAATGCTCACAGAATGCATCGCGGTTTCGCCTGCTGCTACGGCCGCTTGGGCCGCACAAGAGCGACCATCCGGGCCGAGTGTCAAACGTCCGCACCCGTCACTGATGCGTGCGCTCTGCTGAGATCGTAGGACGCATCGATTTTCGCGGCCACGCCTTGCATGCGGCGAACGCTCACGTTAAATACTGAACCATATGGTTCAGTATATGTCGACCCGACTTGATACTTCGTTCGCTGCGCTCTCGGACGCCACCCGGCGTGGTGTAGTGGAGCAGCTCGGACGAGCCGACGCTTCGATCACGGAGCTTGCCGAGAAATTCCACATGACGCTCACGGGCATGAAGAAGCACATCGGCGTTCTCGAGCAGGCGGGGCTCGTCACCACGAAGAAGATCGGGCGCGTGCGGACGTGTCAGCTGGGCCGGCGCCGATTGCTGGAAGAGACGGCGTGGCTCGAGAGGTACCGCCAGCGCTGGGACGAACGCTTCGACGAGTTGGACAAGGTCGTCGAAGAACTCACACGAAAGGAGAAGAGCGATGATCGCAGGAAGCGAAAGTGAGACCGGTCCCGTGAAGGGCCGGACCACGGTGGAAAGGAAGTCGGACCGCGAGGTGGTCGTCACGCGGACCATCAACGGCCCGGCGCGCATCGTGTTCGAGGCATTTACGAAGGCCGAGCTGTTCGAGCGTTGGTGGGTGCCCAGGTCGATGGGAATGACGCTGCTGTCCTGCGAGATGGATGTTCGTGTCGGAGGCTAGTACCGATTGGTATTCAAGCACGATGCCCCCGAGCCTGCCGCGTTTTTCGGCACGTATATCGAAGTGAAGCCGTATTCGCGCCTCACGTGGACCAATGAGGAAGGCGGCGAGGGCGGGCCTGTCACCACCGTGACCTTCGAGGAAAAGGGCGGCAAGACACTGGTGGTGATGCTCGAGAGCCATCCTTCGAAGGAGGCGCTCGACGCTGCCGGCACCGGAGCAGCCGATGCGATGTCCGAGACGTTCGATCAGCTGGACGAGCTTCTCATCGCGCTGGGTGAGAGCTCGGGAGAGTAACGGAGACGTGGGTCTCGTGGTCGGTCACGGCTTTTCCGACAGCTTTCTCCGGAACTGGTCGAGCCAATGCTGCATCGCGATGATCCGCACTCCTGCTGCGACAACCGGCGTGGTAATGACCATGCGACCGGACGCGCGATCCACATCCCACGCGGTGCCCATCTGCGGCACGCGCAGGAGGATGTCATTCGCCCCGACGAGGAATGCCGGGCCCGGCGTGACGTGCACCGCATGGATGGTGGTGAGATCAGCACTCTGGTAGTAGATAGTGCGTCCGTCGCCGGACCATCGTGCGCGTTGTCCCCCGTCGCTGGAGACCTTCCACTGCCCGCCGGCTTCGGCCCGCGGAAAGCGGCGTACGTAAATTTCCGGTGACCCCGACTCGAGGGACGTGAACGCCGACCACTGGCCATCCGGCGAGATGCTCGGGTCGTACTCACCCCACTCCGCGTGCAGGTACGGTCGCGGCGGTGCACTCGAAAAGGGATTCATGATCTCCACACTGCCGCCACCCACATTGGCACCAAGTGAGCGAGCCGCGGTGGCAGTGAAAAACACCAGGACACTGTCCGACGGCCACGCGCTCCCATGTTGATCATCAGGCGCGCGCAGCACGGCGACAGCTGGTGCACTGCGATCCAGCGGCTGCACGAAGATGTCTTCCGCGTCGGTGGCTGGCCCTTCGGCGGAGAACGCGAGGCGCGTTCCATCCGGCGACCACACCGGCGCGTGTCCGCCGCCTTCCTGCGTGAAGCGAGTGAGTGTGCCAAGCGCAAAGTCGTAGATCGACGTGTGCCGATTCACGCCGCGCGTCGAGCCGATCGTCACGGCAAGCGAGCGGCCATCGGGCGAGAAGCGCGCGTAGCTCAACACCTTCGGCGCCAGCGGCACGGTGTCGACCTTGCCACTGGCCTGCCGCATCTCGATCCGATACTCGGCATCCACCCCGGCGCGATAGACGAGCATGCCCGAGCGCGTCACCACGAACGGGCTGACGCCGCTCGATTGCATATCGAGCAGCACGGGCGAGGGCGATCCCTCAGCGGCGTGGCGTCGCTGATTGAATCGGATCGTGTAGATGCCGCCGGCCGGCGATCCGTAGATCAGGTGCCCCGTTGGGAGCAGCTGCGCTTCCGCTGATTCCTCGAGCACCGTGAAGGCCGTGTCCATCGCCAGGTCGAAATACATCAACTTCGCGTTGTGGCGATAGTCGAGGTACAGCACGCCGCGCCCGTCTGGCGTGAGTCGTGGCTGCTGTGCCGCAGTGGCCTTCCTGAGCACGCGAACCTCGCCACTCGGCGGAATTACGGCGAGGACGGAGTGGGTCTCGAAGACGATGGTGCCGTCTTCTCCCCACCGCACGCGGCCGCCGAGGAGGGAGTCGTTCGGGATCAGTGCGATCGGCGTACCGCCGGCAACCGGGATCTTTCGCAGGTGCCCGTTCACCTCGTACACGATCCACTCGCCATCCGGCGAGAACGATGGCGACTCTCCCTTCTCGGTGCCAGCGAGGAGCTGGTAGTCGCGCTGTCCGGGGGCGCGATAGACTATGCCTTCATCCGTCGAGAAGGCGAACCGCGTTCCATCGCCGGAGACCGCAAACCGGCTCAGGTCAGGATGCGCGTTCGGCACATCGAGCATCAACTGTACGACCGGTTCCGGCGCGGCACTGCGCAGGCGCATCCACATCCATCCTGCTGCGGCGACGGCCAGAAGCGCGATTGTGCTCGCACCAATCATCGCGTACCGCGTCGCGCGTGCGGATCCTGACCGCGCCCCGGCGTGCGCCGACCGCATCGAGGCTCCCGCACCACTCGAGCCATCGGACAGGGCATCGGCGAAGTCCTTCGCACTCTGGCAGCGATCGGCCGGGAGCTTCGCGAGGGCAGCATGCACGGCGGCGGCGACGTTCGCCGGAACGGCCTTGCGCAGCGATGTGATCGCCACCGGCTCGCTGCTCATCACCTTAGCGACAATCGCCTGCACGGTGGGCCCGGTGAACGGCGGCTCGCCCGAGAGCATCTCGTAGGTCATCGCTCCCAGCGCATACACGTCGCTGCGTGCGTCGATCGAACGTTCCCCCATCGCCTGCTCGGGGCTCATGTAACTCGGCGTGCCGAGCGAAAGGCCCGTCTGTGTCATCCGCGCGCCGGCGGCGCTCTGGACGGCGAGCGCGATGCCGAAGTCCGCGACGAGCGCCGAGCCGTCGTGCAGGAGAATGTTCTCCGGCTTGATGTCGCGGTGGATCACGTTCTGGCGGTGCGCATAGTCGAGCGCACTTGCCACCTCGCGCGCGATGCGAACCGCCTCGGCGATCGGCAGCTGGCGTTCGCGCTCGATTCGCGCGCGGAGTGTCTCCCCCGTCACGAGCGGCATGACATAGTACAGCAGGCCGTCGGCGTCGCCGCTGTCGAGGAGCGGCAGGATGTGCGGATGCTGCAGCCGCGCGGTCGTACGGATCTCGCTCAGGAACCGCTCGCCACCGAGCGCCGCGCCGAGGTCGGGATGAAGCACCTTGATGGCGACATCGCGATCGTGCTTGAGATCGTGGGCGAGATACACGATGGCCATGCCGCCTGCGCCGAGTTCGCGTTCGATGCGGTAGTGGTCGCCGAGCGCCGCCTTTAGCCGTTCCAATGCACTCATGACGATGCCTGCTTCACTGTTCGATACTCGCCATGATCGCGTGGGCGCGCGGGCGAACGCGTGAGGACGAAGGTCGCATGATGAAAGTTCGGGGGCGGGCCAACGTCCTGGGCGATCAGCTGCGAAGCCGCGAACGCGATATCTCGGTGCTCACAACATGCTGCGCGGCTTCGTCTGCTGCAACGGCGTGTTGGGCCGCAGGCTCGGGAGTTTCAACTAAGGGCGCGGCGGTACGCCGGAATGCACGATCGGGGCGGGATTCGATGGCAAAATCGAACCGCTCGAATGTGACATCGAGGTCTTTGTATGGCCCACGCACAAGCCACGCAGCGCGTTGACACGACCGATACGAGTCGCGTAGGATAGACATCTTCCTGTACGGCGGAGTCTTCAATCGTGCCAGCCACCCCCCGCATCCTCGCGGCGGCTCTCGCTCTACTGCCTCCCCTGCTCTTCGCGCCAGTATCCCGCGCACAGAGTGCCGATGAGAATACCAGGGTAGTCATTGCTGTCGCGGACTCGGTGCTCGTTGCGCTCTCGAGCGGCGACAATGCGACGCTCAAGCGGCTGACCCTGGACTCGGCGATTGTGGGCGGTGCAGGCGTGCGAAATGGAGTCGAGCGGCTCTCTGTGGGCGCATGGGCGCGCTATACATCGCGCACAGGGCCATCGGATTTTACGGAACGCGGGTTCGGGGCGACGGCACGCGTGCAGGATCGCGTCGCTCAGGTGTGGGTGCCGTATGACCTCTACACTGGCAAGAGCTGGTCGCACTGCGGTGTGGATGCGTTCACGCTGATCAAGAGCGATGGTCGGTGGCGAGTAGCATCGCTCATATACACGATTGAGCAGCCGCCCGCATGCCAAAAACATCCAGCGGGGCCTCCGACTCAGTGATGGTCGCGCGCCCCGCTGCCGTGCGCCGGCAGAATATTCTGGTTGAACCGGAACAGATTCGCGGGGTCGAACTGGCCCTTGATCCGAGCGAGCCGAGAATAGTTCACCCCGTAGACTTGACGGATGCGCTCCGGGGAGCTGGGCGCGAGGTAATTCACGTACGCGCGGGCCGCCCATGGACGCAGGGCTGCGCCGTACTCCGCTACCCAACGCTCTGCACGGACCCGCTCCTCGGGCCGATGCCATTCGGCTGACAGTAGACTGCTCAGCCCCGTGCCCCGCAGCGGGTACGCGGTATCGGTCATCGCGATGCCTGCCGCCACGCCGTTCGAGAGGCCCATCAGTATCGCACCGACGCCGCGTCCAGCGTATGCCGCGCGCGACAGCACATCCACGAGCCGATCGTCGGTGAGGCCTTCGAGAAACGCGCCATCGACAGCGAGCGACGTCGTCGCCCACACTTCTCCTTGCGCTGTGGGAACCGAGTCCTCCACGCGGGGCTCCACTGGCCGGAACGCGGCCTTCCACTTCGCAAGGTAGGCGTCGGCGGCAGCCGGATCGCCATAGTGCCCACAGCTGACCGCGGCGCCGGTGTCCTTGTCGACAGTAAACGATGCACGCACCGCGTCTGGCGTCTCGCGAATGAGCTCGCCGAAGGTCCGTAATGCACCCGCGATATCGGTCCACCCCAGCTGGAAGCTGGCCCGATGCTGGGTCTGCAGCGGGTGCAGCCGGAAATCCATTCGCGTGACGACGCCGAAGTTGCCTCCGCCACCGCGAATCGCCCAGAAGAGGTCTGCGCTCCGATCGGCCCCGAGCTCGAGCACGTCGCCGTCGGCGGTGACGAGTTGTGCACCGATCACGTTGTCGCACGCCGTTCCGAACAATCCTCGTGGAGACGTGTCGCCGCCGGCGAGCGCGAGACCCGCCACGCCAACGTCGCCGCAGGAGCCCATGGGCGTGTGAAG
>JALYSW010000054.1 GCA_030854615.1 Gemmatimonadota bacterium | reverse complement strand
TCTCCGCCGTCGACCGGCATGACGCCCGAGAGCGTTCCATGCTCCGCAAAGGCGAGCAATGTCTTGTCGGGGATCGTGTCGATCGTATCCGGAGCAGCGAGCGCCTCGATGTACAACGTATCGGACGCGTTCGGATCCTTCGTTCCGGTGCTCGCCCAGAGTAACCGCTGCGGGCTCGCGCCGGCCGCGGCGAGTGATTGCCAGCGCGGCGAAGCGAGCAACCGCCGGTATTCGCGATAGGTGTGCCGCGCGACGGCAATGCCGAGTTGATCGCGAAGCGCGGACGGAACCGCATCCTGCACCGCCACATCCCACCGGCTCACGAACAGCGACGCGACCGATTGCACGCGGGGATCGAGACCTGCCGCAATCCGTCGCTCGATCCCGCGCAGATAGGCGTTGGCAGCCGCGGTGTACTGCTCTGCCGAAAACAGCAGCGTGACGTTGATCGGCACGCCGCGGAAGATGGACTCTTCGATGGCCGGAACGCCCTCTGGCGTGCCCGGAATCTTGATGAACAGATTGGGACGTTGTGCCTTGCGGTGAAGCGCAATGGCTGCCTGGATCGAGCCGGCCGTGTCGTTAGCGAGCACGGGCGACAACTCGAGCGACACCCAGCCGTCCATCGCCGATGTGGTATCGTGCACGGTGCGAAAGAGGTCTGCCGCCTCACGCAGGTCGTCGAGCGCAAGTTCGAAGAACATCTGCTCCACCGGCAGACCATCGGTCGTCATTCGACTGATGGCATCATCGTACAGGTCGCCCTTCTCCATTGCGTGGAGAAAGATCGAGGGATTGGATGTCAGCCCGGTAACGGACAGCTCGTCGATGTAGCGACGCAGCGTGCCATCGCGCAAGATCCCGCGCGTAATGTTGTCGAGCCAGAGACTCTGACCGAGCTCGTGCAGCTTCCGTGTCGCGTTCACAGCCCCTCCTCTTGCAAGCCTCTGGCCGTCAGCGCCTCTGGAATGTGGCTCGGTCGCTCGCCATGAGGTCGCCAATTCGCTCGATCGCGATATCGGCCGCAGGGTAGGCGCCAACAAGCGCCGCATCAGTTGCGTAGTGCCCCTGTCGCACAAATACCGTCGTCACGCGATCGCGCCACACTGCCTTTATCGTCGCCAGAATGCGGATCTTGTCATCGAGCATAATGTACCGACGCACCGGATATGCCTCGGCTACTGCGTCGAGCATCTGCTCCTTGTGAATATAAATGAGGACGCGTCCGTCCACTGCGTCCCACAATCCCGAGCGCTCGACCTTGCGCGGCTGGAAGACGACGTCGCCGTCCGACAGGATGACGGTGCGTCCCAGCGACCCGAGATGACGAACGACTTCGAGCGCGAGCGGATACAAGCGGCTAGCGAACGGGTAGTCCACGAGAAAGGAGGACATGGACAGGAGGCGCGTGTAGAGCACGTGCTGTAGGCGGTAGAGTTGCAACGCACCGAGCTAATCCGCATAGCCGAGCTCGGCCCGTCGCTCTTCCAGGATGGCCGAGTACCGATCTCGGCAATCCGGCCCGAACTGTTGGGCAAGATGCTCGCTGAGGTCCTTCCGCACGAGGTCGTTATCGAGCAACGTGTTGTCACAGTCCAGAAAAAAGACGAGGTCATCACGCGCGTTCATTCGCTCGTACCAGCCTCCGTCGGGTTGTGCCAGCTTCCGCAGCTGCCGAGCAGCTCGTCGGCCTCCTTCGGGCCCCACGTTCCGCGTCGGTAGCGTATCGACTTGTGATGACGCCGGAGGACCGGCTCCAGCGCGATCCACGCGGCTTCGACCGCGTCCTCGCGAGTGAACAGTGCGCCATCGCCGCTCATCGCGTCGCTGAGCAGGCGATCGTAGGGCGCTTCGGCGCCGAGCAGCTCCTCGCACATGTACAGCTCCTCCTGATCGCCAACGAATTCCTTCCCGGGACGCTTCACGCGTGCCGCGAGCGCAACGGCGGCGTGCGGGGAGAGATGGAATCGCAGATAGTTCGCACGTCCTTCCGGAGTGGCCGAGTCGGCGAAGAGCTTCGCGGGTGGCGGCTTGAGCTCCACTATCACTTCGGCGGCCGTCACGGGAAGGTACTTTCCCGAGCGCAGGAACCAGGGCACCCCGTTCCAGCGCCAGGAGTCGATGTGAAGGCGTGCGGCGCAGAAGGTCTCGACGTCGGAGTTTCGCGCGACGTGCGGCTCGCTTCGATAGCCCGCGTATTGTCCGCGCACGAGATCGCGTTGCGTGAGCGGCCGCATTGCCTGGAGCACCTTGGCCTTCTCAGTATGAATCGCGCCGTAGCCGCGATACGCTGGTGGCTCCATCGCGAGCAGTGCGACGATCTGGAAGAGATGGTTCTGCACGACATCGCGCAGGCACCCCGCGCTCTCGTAGAACGCGCCGCGGCCGTTGACGCCGAATTCCTCCGCGAGCGTGATCTGCACACTCGAGACGAAGTTGCGATTCCAGATCGGTTCGAGAAAGGAATTCGCGAAGCGAAAGTAGAGGATGTTCATGATGGCCT
>JALYSW010000025.1 GCA_030854615.1 Gemmatimonadota bacterium | reverse complement strand
GGGCCACCCCCTAAGCCATGCCTTGCCAGACGCCCGAGCGCGTGCGCGACCGGGCGTCTTGTTACTCTAGAACGGCGGTCGGCGCGTTGGGCGCGAAACGCTACCCGTACCGCGATCGTCGATCAATTGGAGACGCCCGCGTATCCGTACGCGGCACGCCGAGCCTCACGCCGCACAGGGAGGAACGTTCGTGATCGTAGGTTGTCTCGCGTTGAACGCCTCGTTCGAGCCCCTCACGATGGTTCCGCTCCGCCGTGCCCTCCGTCTCGTTATCGACGGGAAGGCGGAGATCGTCGAGGCTGACGCGGAGCGCCACATCCACTCCGAGCGCCTGACCCTTCCGCGCCCGGCAGTGATCCGGCTCAAGGCCTTCGTTCACGTGCCACGGCGCTTCCGCCGCCAGGTGACGAACACCTTCCTCTTCGCCCGCGACCGATACCGCTGCCAGTACTGCGGCAGGCTCGGCGCCGAGTTGAAGCAGCGCGAGACGCTCACCCGCGACCATCTCGTTCCGCTGTCCCGTGGTGGAACGAACGATTGGACGAACGTCGTGACTGCGTGCAGCCCGTGCAACACGAGAAAGGCGAATCATCTGCCTGACGAGATCAACATGCACCCGTTGCATCGTCCGCTCGAGCCGCACTTCGTGCATCTCAGCTGGGCGGTCCGCCGCCTCACGCCGGCGCAGTCGAACTACATCAAGCTCTTTTACGGCGAAGAGACCTTGCACCAGCTCGAGCACATCGAGCGCGCAGGCCATCGTCCACTGGCGCTGGGGATTCGCGACTGAGCAGAGTGGTTCGCGACAAGAACTAACAAAATTGAACAACGATTGAGCGAATGAACGGCACGGATCTAACGGATTTTGCAGTCTCCGTCTGTTGTCCGTGCAGTCATCCGTTTTGTCGTTTCACAAGTTGTTAGCTAAACCCTAACGACTGTGAAATGCGGACAAGTAACGGAACGAACGGACAACGAACGGATACAGCGAACTGCTGTTTCTACCTCGGCCTGAACACCTTCGAGCGGGCCTCGTAGTGCTTCTCCTGGCCGCCGAGCAGCTTGGTGATCAGCTGCTTCGCACCCTGGCCGAGCGCCGTACCCGGATTCTTTTCTCCGTGCACCGCGGGCCCGAGGTCGCCCTTGAGCCACCGTTGCACCTCGTCCAGATCGCTTACCGATAGCATCTGCACGTCGAGCACGAGGTTGTAGTAGTACTTGTCGTGCCCATCCGGCGCAGCGAACCCGGGCTGCGACGGCTGCGCCAGCACCGCCTCGATCGGATCGAGGCCATCGAAGCTGCCGAGCGCCGTGACCTTGTCACCTTCGATGCGCGTGGCCGTGTAGCGGCGCTTGAGCGGATTATAGCGCACGATCACATCCCATTCGAGCTGTTTCTTCAGATCGTCGAAGAAGCCCGAAGCACCCCAGAGCTCGAGACGATAGTGCAGTCGCGCCGGGAATCCGCTGTGCAGCATCTCGCGGATATCGCGATCGCTGAAGATGCGTATGCTGCGCACCACCGGCGCGCCGTTCTGTCCGCCCGCGGCCGTCGCGAGACTCACCTCCACGCGCGCCGGCCCCTGCGCGCGCGCGCTCCCCGCGATCGGGAGCGCGGCGAGCAGCACCGCGAGCAGGAGGCGACGGAAGCTTCGCATGCTAGAACCGGTGCCTCAGGCGCACGATGATCTTCACGCCGTTGTTGTTCCAGTCGGTGAGCGACTTCGCGACGTAGACGCCGAGGTAGTGGATGTCGACACCCGCGCCGGCGTCGTACTTGAAGGTGTCGAGCGACGGGAACGACGACGACGGATAGCGCAGCTCTCCGAACTGCGGCCCCGTGATCCATCCCCGTCCACCGTCCGCGAACGCGACGAGAGCGACGTTGCGATCGACGCGAAAGCGGTCCGCACCGTCCGCGTCCTTGCGGCCAAAGAGGCGGATGCGCGAATCGTGGCGGAACTCGATCTGCCCGAGCACCATGCGGTCGCACTGCGCGGGCTGCCCCGGAGTCGGATGCGGGCCTCCGTCGCACGAGAGCACGTCCGGACCGTGCGACGCATCCCGGAAGTCGTAGCCCGGCAGCGTCCCCGCTCCCCCGAGCGAGAAACGACGCTCGAGCGGCAGGCCATCGCCGCCGAAGCCCGCGCCAACGACAAGTCGAAGGTTGAGCTGCGACTGCGGCGACACGCGGTTGTAGCGCGTGAAGTCTGCGAGCAGCCGACTGAAGCGCATCCGCTGCGTCGTTCCCGGAGCGCCGTCGCGCGCGAGGAAGGTCGCGGGGCCGAGCTTCAGCGCGTCCGTCCCCCCCGTCTCCAGCGTCGCATCGATCAGCCATCCGGTCCACGGATCGCCGACGTTGTTGCGCGTGTCGAGCCGGAACACTGCTTCGCCCAGCCACAGTCGCCCATCATCGAACGTGGGATTCAGTCGCCAGTTCTGCCCGTTTCGCAGCATCGTGAACGGGTTGCGCGTCTCGACCGGCTCCCACCGCTCGTTGCGCACACCGAGCTCCAGTGAAAGCCTCCTCCCGTCGTGCACGCTCACCCACGCGTGCGCGCCCTTCGCGTTGTAGTAGTCGCGATAGTCCTCGTGCAGGAAGAAGCTCGAGAGCGACACTTCGGCGTCGCGCAGTTGCCATGATTCCGTCGGGCGGACGACATCGTAGTCCGCGATGCCGAAGCGGATGTTGCGCACGCCGCCCACCGTCAGCTCGGCGCTCGCGTTGTAGCCGAGGTTCTCCCCTTTCCACTCGAAGTGATCGGCGGAGCGGTAGATCCCGATCGCGGAGAATC